>CAMOUW010000038.1 GCA_946626755.1 uncultured Clostridia bacterium | reverse complement strand
TGATATATTTTTTAAAATTTTATATATATTCTTGCCAACTATAATTTTACACTAACCATATCGTATTCCTTCTTAGAATCCATTGCAAATCAGTCGGCTTTTCTCAATATCAAAAAAAGACATGCCTTCCGGCACATCTTATTTCCACATTATAAACTCTCCATCTTCTTATCCAGCAGTTCCCTGATCACATCAGTATTGGCCGTCCCTTTAAGCTCTTTCATACAAGCCCCGAACAGCGCCTGCTTTGCCTTCACCTTTCCACCCTTGAAGTCTTCCACGGCCTTGGGGTTCTCCGCGATAACCTTCTCGATAACCGCTTCTATCGCCCCTTCGTCTGCCTTGCTGTCCAGACCGTTTTCCTTGCAGTAAGCCACCGGATCCACACCTTCCTCAAGCACTGCCGTAAGTATCTTTCTGCCGCTCTGACGGTTCACGTCGCCGCTGTCCACCATTTTGATAATAGCCACCAGGTCATCCGCGGAAATATCCAGATCCGAAATAAGCTTTCCGTTCTTACGAAGTATCCCGGCGCAGTCCGTAAGGATCCATGCCGCCGTATTCTTGGCGTCACACCCCTTCTCCACCGCCGCATCAAGAAGCTCGCTGGCGTTGTGGTTGTGGATGAGCATATCGATCTCTTTATCGGAAATACCCGCCGCGCGGTACACATTTTCCTTTTCGTCGATACCCTTTGGCATGCTCTCCCTGATCTCCTCCAGCCACTCGTCAGAGATGACTATAGGCATGAGGTTGGGATCCGGGAAGTACCTGTAATCCGCTTCCGTCTCCTTATCACGCATTGCAAATGTCTTGCCCGTGGCGTCATCAAACCTTCTTGTCTCCTGTACCAGTTCTTCAGTCTCAAACTCGATGGCGTCGATATGGCGCTGCGCCTCATATCTGATAGCCTTTGCGATAGCTTCAAATGAAGACATATTTTTGATCTCTGAACGCACTCCCAGCTCAGTGCTGCCCTCAGGCCGCACGGAAATATTTACATCACAACGCATCGCCCCCTCTTCACACTCGGAGATCCCGCTTGCGCGAAACATGGATTTAAGCTTATTCAGATAATTAAGAACCTCCTCCGAACTCCTGAAATCCGGCTGTGACACTATCTCAATAAGAGGAACGCTCGTACGATTGAAATCCACATTTGTAAATTTACCGATATGCACCAGCTTTCCCGCATCCTCTTCCATATGTATCTGCTTGATGTGAATCTCCCTCTCCCCTTCGCTTGTCTGTACCGGCACGCAGCCGTTTGTGCAAATGGGGTGGTTGAGCTGGGTTATCTGATACGCGCAGGGCAGGTCCGGGTAGTAATAGTTTTTCTTGTCAAATGTGGTGTATTTACTGATCTCGCAGTTCAGCAAAAGTCCTGCCATAACCGCCAGCTCCACCACGCGCTTGTTCATTACGGGAAGCATTCCCGGCATGCCGCTGCAGGCAGGGCATACGCAGGTGTTGGGGTCTCCCGCCGCAGAATGACCGCCACAGGAGCAGAATATCTTGGATTTTGTATTCAGCTCTACATGAGTTTCAAGTCCGATAACAACTTCGTATTTCATGATCATTTGCCCTCCTTTTCTGCAGATTTTGCCAGGCTAAGCAGAGTGCTCTCACTGAAGTGATCACCCATCAGCTGCACGCCTCCGCTTACCAGCGCCGGTACGCCTGTAAGGTTTGCCGTTGCCGTAAACAGGCTCTCCTCAAACACCTTTTCAAATGCGTCTTTTATGTCATAGGCTTCAAAAGCTGTCTTACTGCACACCGGAGTAAGGATGGCATCGTAAGCCTTCATCAGCTCTGCAAATTTTTCCGCGATCACCCGGCGGACCTTCAGTGCCTTGCCGTAGCACTCTTCATAACGGTTCTTTGAGAGCATATCCGAGCCGTAGAGGATCACCGCTTTCGTCAGGAAATTAAAGCCTTCCGTCCTGGAATTTACATACAGCTCGTCTATGTTTTTATAGTCATCCGCTCTGTGACCGTACTTTACACCGTCATAACGGGAAACGTTGTTGCAGGTCTCCGCAGTCATAAGCATCTGCCAGGCTGTATTGGCGTTTTCAAAGAAGTCGCAGGAGATCTCTTCCACGCTTACTCCTGCGCTGCCCAGCTTTTCTGTAAATGCTGCGATCCTCTTTTTCGTTTCATCGTCACATTTATCAAGCAGCTCCTTAACGACAGCCACCTTCTTTCCGCTCACATCCGCATCCGTATCGTAACCGAAATCTGCCGGAAAATGCGCGTCTGCATTGCCGCCTGCTGCATTTACCTCTGCGTCCGATGCCTTAAGGCTTGTGCCGTCCTTGTCATCATGTCCTGAGATGACATCCATGATCTCTTTTATCCCGGATACATCTCCTGCATACACCCCTACCTGCTCACCGGAGGCTGCGCAGGAAATGATGCCGTATCTGGACACTGTGCCGTAGGTGGGTTTCAGGAAATCCACACCGGCCAGTGCCGCTGCTCTTCTGGGGGCGCCTGTCATGTCCACTCCAAGGGCTGCCTTTATCTTATTTTCAGCCACAAGAGACGCTGCTGCGCCCTTAAGGCTTCCTTCCTGCTTTCCGTAATAAGAAAACTCACCCACCAGGTCAAGGCCGAACTCGCCCACCTGAGTCTTGCCGACGATCACGTAGCCCTTTTCCTCAAGACGCGTCACCGCTTCTGCAGTAAAGAGAGGCTTGAAGCCCTCAAGCATCCTTGAGCCTGCCTGCGCCGGAAAGTCCTTTACAAGAAGCATATCGTCAACCGCGATATCGCCTTTGCTGTTTATTTCTACTGTATATTCACTCATTTCCTGTCACCTCACTTTACCAGCCTGGGCACCTGCCAACTGTCGACACTGTGCACCGGCGCGCCCTCAAGCAGCTCTTCTCTGGTGAAATCCTGCTTCCTTACGTCCTCACGGAGCACATTTACCATAGGCTGCACGAAGATCATCTCCTGTGCATTTGACGTATCCACAGCCTGCATCTTTTCCTCGTGCTCCTTCATGGCCTTAAATATGCCCTGCATCTGCTCGTCCTCTTCCTCGGTAAGAGAGATCTGATTCAGCTGCTGCGCATTTGAAAATGTGGAACGCTTCCGACTCTTGGTCTTCTTCGCGCCGCCTGTAACGGGACGGGCTGCAAGAGCGCTGTCATCGCCAAGCAGATGAACTTCCTCAAGCTGCTGGTTCGTCACCTCGCTTGGAGCTCCAAGGAGCAGATCCTGGGCATTTCCGTTCAGCGGGAAGGCAATAACCTCTATTATCTTTTCCTCGTCAGTAAGCAGCATCACCATACGGTCGATTCCCGGCGCCATGCCTGCGTGGGGAGGCGCGCCGTAGCGGAATGCCGTGTAGAGGGCGTTGAACTTCTCCTTGAGCACATCCTCGGTGTATCCCGCTATCTCAAATGCCTTTTTCATAATCTCCACGTCGTGGTTTCTAACGGCTCCGGAGGCCAGCTCGATGCCGTTGCACACCAGGTCGTACTGGTAAGCAAGCACCTCTGTGGGGTCGGGACCAAGGAGCGCTTCCATGCCACCCTGCGGCATGGAGAATGGATTGTGTGTAAATATAACATCCCCGGTTTCCTCGTCTATCTCAAACATGGGGAAGTCCACGATAAAGCAGAATTCAAATGAGTCGTCCTTTATCAGATCAAGCTGATCCTTGCCTGCCAGCCAGGTACGGATCATACCCGCTCTTTTTTCAGTGTCGTTTTTCTTATCGTCGCAGATAAAGAAAACGGTCTCCCCTTCCTTTATTCCTGTAAGCTCAGTTATCTCAGCCTTCTTTGCATCCGTCAGGAATTTGGCGATCGGTCCTTCAAATACACCATCATTTAATGTAAGATATCCGAGTCCTCCAAGACCTACCTCTGCGGAAGTAGCATATTTCAGGGAATCCTCGAAAAACTTCCTGGATTTGCCTGAGCAGTCAGCTACGATGCCTCTAACCGGCTTGCCCTTAAAAATCGGGAAATCCACATTTGCAAAGAAATCGGTAAGATCGCATATAATAAGAGGATTGCGCAGGTCAGGCTTATCGGAGCCGTATTTCATCATGGACTCTGCATAAGTTATGCGTCTGAAAGGAGGTGGTGATATTTTCTTGTCGGAAAATTCCTTAAAGGTCTCATAAACGACCTCTTCACAAACCTTAAGCACATCATCCTGTGTTGCAAATGCCATCTCGAAGTCAAGCTGGTAAAACTCGCCCGGTGAACGATCCGCTCTCGCGTCCTCATCTCTGAAGCAGGGAGCTACCTGATAATATTTATCTATACCCGACACCATGAGCAGCTGCTTAAACTGCTGGGGCGCCTGGGGCAGCGCATAAAACTTGCCCGGATGCTTACGGCTTGGCACAAGAAAATCACGCGCTCCCTCAGGAGATGAAGCTGTCAAAATAGGCGTCTGTATATCCAGGAAATTCCGCTCCTCCATCTTTCTTCGGAGTGAACCGATGATCTTGGATCTCTTTACGATATTGGCATGATGCCTGGGGTTTCTTAAATCAAGATAGCGGAACTTAAGACGAAGTTCGTCATTGCTGTTATGCGAGTTTCGTATCTCAAAAGGCGTCATATTGCGGCTCTTGCCCAAAACCTGTAAGGTATCCGCTTTAAGCTCCACAAAGCCCGTGTCTATCTTTTCATTTACCGTCTCCGGATCTCTTTTTCGTACCGTGCCGCTTACGGTGATAACCGTCTCGCGATTTACATCCTTAAGCATACTGTCGTCATTTATGACAACCTGGGTCACTCCCGTGTAATCCCTCAGATCAATAAAAAGCACGCCACCGTGATCGCGGACAGTATCCACCCAACCGGCAAGCTCTATATGCTCACCGATGTGTTCGTCACGTATGTCGTTGCAATAATGCGTTCTGTACATACAAACCTCCTTAAAGTAAGACAGAAGAACCGTCCCCCTGTCTCAAACTGCTGACTCATTCCCGAAAAACAAAAACGCCCCGGGAATCATGATAATTCCCGGGACGAGTATTCATTATATATATGAAAACCCGCGGTGCCACCCGCATTGATGTCTGAATCAGACATCCGCTTTCTTATTTCGTTTTAAATCTCTGCGAATCATATACGAACCGGCCGGTACTGTAAAAAACAGCCGGATCAAAATGATATGCGCGCCGGAGCGTTCCCTGGCTTACTACTCATCTGAGGCGCGCTCTCAGTCCATGACGCGCCCGCCCTGTCAGACTTTCCACAAAAGCAGAGTTTCCATTCCTAAAGATATATCAATTGGTATTTTTTGTCAATTATTTTATCTCAAGAACCACAGGACAATGATCACTGCCGTATACACCCGTCAAAATATGAGCGCTTTCGAGACGATCCTCAAGGGCTTTTGATACCAAGAAGTAGTCTATACGCCAGCCTGTATTATTTGCCCTGGCGTTTCCACGATAACTCCACCATGAGTACGCCCCTTCCTTTTCAGGATAAAAAAATCTAAATGTGTCTGTAAGGCCGGAGGCCTGAAGCAGGCTCATCTTTTCCCTTTCTTCATCTGTGAAACCGGCGTTTCTGCGGTTTGTGGCAGGATTTTTCAGGTCGATTTCTTTGTGAGCAACATTCATATCCCCGCATATGATAACAGGCTTATTCTTTTCCAGTTCTTTTATATATTTTAGAAAATCATCTTCCCACTCCATGCGGTAGTCGAGCCTGGCAAGTTCGTTTTGTGAATTTGGAACATATACATTTACAAGATAGAAGCCGGGATATTCGCAATTTACTATACGTCCCTCGTGGTCGTGTTTGTCTACACCCATATTGCAGGTTACATTTAACGGCTCTTCTTTTGAAAGAGTAAGTGTGCCCGAATAGCCTTTTTTTTCGGCAGAACACCAGTATTTGTGATATTCGGGCAGTTCCACGTCAGCCTGTCCTTCCTGCATTTTTGTCTCCTGTATGCAGAGGATATCCGGGTTGGTATCATTTACAAATTCGTAAAAATTCTTCTTCATTACGGCTCTGAGGCCATTTACATTCCATGATATAAGCTTCATAATATCCCTCTTTATTCCGGTTAGTAATATTTAAATGACATATCAGCACATATATTACAACACTTGGAGAGAATATTCCATAGAAACACACAATACTTGAATTGACGATTATTTCAATGTATTATTTAGAGTAATCTTTTGATAAGAAGTGTAGAAAATACGGAGAGATTATGGAACCGAATGTAAGTGAATGGAGCATTGCAAAAGACAGGCTTGTGGCCGCAATCAAAGAACTGGGCTTTCCCGAGGCACTGGGTGAGGCTGTGGCAAGGCATCTTGGAAGTCCTAAAGCCATGGGGCGCATGATATCGTATCTGGAGAATGTCAGACCTGAAAAAGAGGAACTTATTGTGGATGAAATGTTGTCTATACGCTCTGAGTTTGATGCCTGGAGGGAGAAAAAAGCAAATCGTGAGGCAAATCAAAGATATAATGAGTTGCTGTATTTCGGACTTGAAGAAACAGACGATGACAATGGATCTGAGTGGGAGTAGAATATGTCAAAAAAAGCATTTGTAACCGAAAAATATGATGCCATAGTTGTGGGGGCGGGCCACGCAGGTTGTGAGGCAGCTCTTGCCTGCGCAAGGCTGGGATTGAACACGATCGTTTTTACTGTCAGCTGTGACTCTATTGCCATGATGGCCTGCAATCCTAATATAGGAGGAAGTTCAAAGGGGCATCTTGTAAAAGAGATAGATGCTCTTGGGGGGGAAATGGGCAAGGCAATTGATGAAACATTTCTCCAGTCTAAAATGCTAAATGCCTCAAAGGGGCCGGCAGTTCACTCTCTTCGTGCCCAGGCGGACAAACAGGCTTATTCAGGCCGGATGAGGAGGGCACTGGAAGAAGAGAAGAATCTTACTATAAGACAGGCTGAAGTGGCAAGACTTATAACGGATAGTGAAGTGCAGGGGCTGGTGGCAGATGCTCACAACACTGTCGGAATGTCTTCGCAAAAATCAAGCAACAAGAATATAGAAGCAGAAGATACAATTATTCGCGAAACCCATAAATGTGATTTTGCAGATTCGCCTAATGATGAAAACACCAATAAAGAACGAAAAATTGCCGGAGTAATTACTGCCTCCGGTGCTGTGTATCTTGCACCGGCAGTTATCCTTGCTACAGGCGTATATCTAAAAAGTCGTTGCATATACGGAGAAACCTCCTATCCGACCGGTCCGAACGGTCTAATGGCGGCTAATCTCTTGACGGATTCTCTGATAAATCTGGGGATAGATATAAGGCGGTTTAAAACAGGAACCCCTGCCCGTGTGGACGGATCGACCATAGATTACTCTAAGATGACAGAGCAGTTTGGTGATGTTCCGGTGGAACCCTTTTCATTCGATACAGATCCTGAAAGTGTCCAGAAGCCCCAGATATCATGCTGGCTAACCTACACAAATGAAGAAACCCATGAAATCATCAGGCAAAATATTGACCGTTCCCCACTGTATTCCGGAGAAATAGAGGGGACAGGGCCGCGTTATTGTCCGTCCATCGAGGATAAAGTGGTAAAATTTCCTGAAAAAGACAGGCATCAGATATTTGTAGAGCCCGAGGGACTTTACACAAATGAAATGTACTTAAGCGGACTTTCCAGTTCCATGCCGGAGGACGTGCAGTTTGCCATGGTGCGAACCATTCCCGGACTTGAAAATGCCAGGATAGTGCGTAATGGCTATGCTATTGAATATGATTGCATAGATGGAACACAGCTTAAACCTACATTGGAATTTTTGAATATAAAGGGATTGTATGCTGCAGGACAGATAAATGGCAGTTCGGGATACGAAGAGGCAGCTGCACAAGGACTTTTGGCAGGAGTAAATGCTGCAATGAAACATTTACACAGGGATGAACTGGTACTGGACAGATCTGAAAGTTATATAGGTGTGCTTATAGACGACCTGGTTACAAAGGAGACCTTTGAACCGTACAGAATGATGACTTCCAGGGCGGAGTACCGTCTTCTTCTTAGGCAGGACAATGCTGACATTAGACTGAGAAAGTACGGAGCTCAGGTTGGACTTGTTTCACGTGAAACATTTGAAAAACTGAATCAAAAGATAGATGCTATAGAAAAAGAAATAAAAAGAGTTTCTGATGTCAATGTGGGACCCAATACCAAAGGGCTTGCGGAAACTTTGGCCGCAAACGGCTCCACACCTCTGGAAGGAGGTGTAAAACTGTCTGAACTTATACGAAGGCCGGAGCTTTCTTATGATATGCTTGAAGATGCAGACCCGGAAAGGCCCGGGCTGCCTCAGGATGTTGTGCGACAGGTAAATATACAGATAAAATATGAGGGATACATCCTTCGTCAAACGAAACAGGTGGAAAAATTCAAGAAACTGGAGGGAAAACTCATCCCGGAAGAGCTTAAATATAGCGATGTATATGGGCTGAGGATTGAGGCTGCTCAAAAACTGGATAAATACAAACCCAGGTCCATAGGTCAGGCATCAAGAATATCCGGCGTATCTCCTGCTGATATTACGGTGCTACTTATATACTTGGAGCAATATCTTAAAAAGAAAAAAGAATAGATAAATAAAGCTATATGACATATAGAACAACAGATATTGTGGTTTGTTATGTGTCTGTAACATTTTGATTCGCCGAACAAAGGGGAGAATAAATGCGAAGAAAAGACAGGGAAAAAGATTTTGACTTTGCGTTAAAAGTGATAGATGAAGCGCCTTATGGTGTGGCAGCATTTACAGATATGGAAGGGAATCCGTACGCGATACAGTTGAGTCTGGTGAGGATAGGCGACCATCTGTATTTTCATAGCGCAAAAGAAGGGACAAAGAATGATATAATAAAACAAAATCCGCAGGTTTGCGTTGCTTTTGCTGCAAATGTAATACCTGCAAAAAGCAGCTTTACTACGTCGTATGAGTCAGCCATTGTAAAAGGCTGTGTTTCGGAAATAATAGACGATGAAGAAAAGATCGGAGCCTTAAGAGCATTATCTGTCAGGTTTTGTCCGGATAACATGGACGCATTTGACAGAGCTATAGAAATGAGTCTGCAAAGAACAGCTATTTATAAAATTACTATGGAAGAAGTTACTGCAAAAGCCAAGCATGTATCAGAAAAAACAGTATTTTAAAATGTTTCACGTGAAACATTGGAGAGGACAATTGTGGAAATAGGACAAAGAGAGCGTGAGTGTTTAAAAAGAAGTATTGAAGCTGCCGGGTATACAGCTGAGGATACAGTCGTTGCGAGGTTTATCAGATTTTATGAACTGTTGATAGAAAAAAACAAAGTTATGAATCTGACAGCCATTACAGAGTATAAAGATGTAGTGGATAAGCACTTTGTGGACAGCTTGCTGGTGAAAGGAGCTTTTGATGAACTGATAAAAGACGGGATGAAGCTGCCGGATATTTCCCGCGCAAGAATTGCCGATATGGGGACGGGTGCGGGATTTCCCGGGATTCCCTTGAAAATATGCAATCCGGATGCTGATATTGTTTTAATGGACTCATTGAGAAAGAGGATAGATTTTATCAATGAAGTGGCCGGCGAACTGGACCTTAAAGGGTTGACGGCAGTGCACGGACGCGGTGAGGATCTGGGGAGGGATAAGATGTACCGTGAGGGATTTGATCTGGTTGTTTCCCGTGCCGTTGCATCTCTTGCCGTTTTGGCGGAATATTGTCTCCCTTTGCTTAAAAAGGATGGTTATTTCGTTGCGTATAAATCAGGAGAAGTAGAGGAGGAGGTTAAGAATGCGGCGGTTGCTTTAAAAGTTCTTGGAGGGGACAGGGCCGTGATCAAGAAAATGGCTCTTCCGGGAACCGACATTGTAAGGTCTTTTGTTTTAGTTAAAAAAATAAAACCCACTACGTCAAAGTATCCTCGGAAAGCCGGAGTTCCTGCAAAAAGCCCTATAAAATAGCGGTTTTTGTTTTTTAGTCTTGGCAGATTAAAAACGGGACTGATACTGAGTGTATAATCCGGTTGAAAATCCGGGGGTTATCCCCGGGTTATGTGGTAGCTCTGCGATGGCCGGGTTTACAGTTGTGATCATATAAAAAAGCACCCAACGGTGCTTTTTTTGTGCTTTTATTTTTCTAAAGATCTGCAAATGCGCGAACTGAAGGTGGCGTCAGGGTGTTCCCGGACATTAAGCCTTTATCATCCGGTTTAAAGATTTCAAGAACAATGTTGGTTTTTCCAACTGGGGATATTTAAGAGCGCCGAAAACTGCAGCTGTTACAACGGAAGAGTTAAGCTCTCTGTACTCTCCTGCTATACGGGCGGCATCGCTTATATCACCGCTGTATATTATTTTCATATCCGGACATTTTTCTGCGCCATGCCTTAATTCTGCCCATAGATAGCCGGAATTCATGCTGTTTAACAGGTGACGGTTAGCGGGTCCGCCGATGTGGGCGTTTTCATAAAATACATCTAATGTTTCACGTGAAACATCATTTTTAAGAGATTTGAAGTTTTTTGCAACTGTGGCGGCCAGGGAACCCTTGCTCATCATAGTGTTGTACATATAGGCTCCGGTAACGGGTGCGGTTGTCAGCAGTCTTGGAATGAGTGCAGAATTACCCGGGCGTGCAGTTATGGTGGAAATGTCAGGCGGATTTACACATATGACGCGATTTATTTTGTCGGTAAATCCTGCAGACGCCATTATGGCGAAGGCACATGATGTACCGGAAGCGATCACGGTCGTTTTTTCTTTTATTACAGATTCTATAAATGTGTAGATTATCTGGGTGAACATAAAGGAAGTATAATGTATAGCGGGTTTGGATGAATGTCCGCAACCCAGCAAATCGATGGCGTATACTGTGTGATCCTTTGCTAAAGAGTTTATAATCTTTGACCATTCATAAAGTGAATTGTAGGGAGAAAGGTCGTGTACTAAAAGAACGGGGCTTCCGGTTCCTTTTTTTATATAATTGATTTTCCCCTGAGAATAATTGAACCTTTCTCCGGAGTATTTTTTTGTGACGTTGCCGGATGTGGCCATTTTAAAAACAGAACGGTTGGCGGTGTCGCTTAATAGTAATGCACCACCGGCCAGGACCGCTCCTTTGATCAGTTTAACTGTGAGACTCATATTATCACCGCCTTTTTATCAGAGTATTCTCTATACGATATTTATTATATAATATTATGCCTTCTTAGTACAGACAGTATTGCGTGATTATGATATTAGAATGTGCATTCAAGTTTTTTTGTGTTATAATGAAAAACAATGCTTATTGTCTGATCAGTATCGGATAGGGTGTAAAATGCCGGAATATTATATGAGGGAGGTGTTTTCAGGCTTTATGGACAAGAATGATAAGAATGTAATAGCTGTTGCAAATCAGAAAGGCGGTGTTGGTAAAACTACCACATCTGTTAACCTTGCAGCGTGTCTTGCGGAACAGGGGAAAAAGGTGCTTTTGATTGACGGGGATCCACAGGGGAATTCTACTTCCGGTGTAGGGGTGGACAAAACAGAGTTGGAGTACACCCTGTATGAGCTTATGCTGGTGGGGATCAAGCCGGAAATAGTTATTCGCAAAGAGGTGATGAAAAATCTGGATCTTATCCCTTCCAATGTGAATCTTTCCGGGGTGGAGATAGAACTTGCCGATGTACGAAAAAGAGAGTATATTCTGAAAAAGAAAATAAAGAATCTGCGTACTGAGTACGATTATATACTTATAGACTGCCCGCCCTCTCTCAATGTCCTTACTATAAATGCAATGACCGCAGCGGACAGTATTCTTGTACCGGTTCAAACGGAATATTATGCGTTGGAGGGATTGTCCCAGCTTGTGTATACTATAGGTCTTATACAGAAAAAGCTTAATCCGGACCTGAAGGTGGACGGCATAGTGTTTACTATGGCGGATATGCGGAACAACCTGACAGAACAGGTTATGGATGACGTTAAAGAAAATGTGGAGCTGCCCATTTATGAAACGGTTATACCAAGAAATGTCAGGCTGGCAGAGGCGCCAAGTCATGGCTTACCTATTAATTATTATGATTCCAAGTCTATAGGATCTGCCAGATACAGGCAGCTGGCAAGGGAATTTACAGAGCGTCACGAGGGAGAATAATGTTGTTTAGTTGTTCTGTTGATATTGTCTACGGTCCTTGGGTTTTTTTTTTGATAAGTTACTACAATTTTATATATCGTATATGACATAAGTATATGTGTATATAAAGTAATTGATATTATCGACAAATATTAACAGAGAATGCCCCAACAATATCAATTGGTTTAACGAATAGTTGAGAGAGATTTATAGAACTTTCGATTTATAATACTACGGAGGTGTGATATGGCTTTAAAAAAAGGCGTGAGTAAAGGCCTTGGAAAAGGGCTGGGTTCCCTGATCCCTACAGGAAGCGGAACTGAAAATGTTAAAAAAAGAAAAATTAAGGATGATCCGGATCTTGTGACTGCCCCGGATGAAGAGGCAGCTAAAGTTGAATCAACAGCTGAAACACAGAAGGAAAAAGAAACGCCGGAGGGTGGCGAAATTTACATAAAGACCGCGCTTATAGAACCAAACAAAGACCAGCCAAGAAAGGATTTTGATATTGAAAGTATCAGAGAGCTTTCTGAGTCTTTGTTGGAGGTGGGGATGCTTCAGCCTATAGTGGTGAGGAAAAAAGATGGCAAATACTATGAAATAATAGCCGGAGAAAGGCGGTGGAGAGCTGCCAAGCTTGCCAAACTAAAAGAAGTGCCGGTGGTAGTAAGGGATTTTACGCCTGCACAGATTATGGAGGCGGCGCTCATTGAGAATATACAGCGTCAGGACTTGAACCCCATTGAAGAGGCAAAGGCGTTTGAAAATCTAATAAATGAACACGGGTTTACTCAGGAAGAGGCTGCTGCAAAGGTATCAAAATCCAGGGCCCAGATAAGCAATATTATGAGACTGCTCAAGCTGGATCCCAGGGTGCAGAGCCAGGTTGTATCAGGGGTATTATCCACAGGACATGCAAGGGCTCTTTTGGCTATTGAAGACGGTGACAAACAGGTGGAGGCGGCCGGGATTATCATAGATAATGACTTGAGTGTGCGAAGCACGGAAAAGCTTGTTAAGGATATGTTGAGCGAAAAACCGGAGAAGCCTAAAAGGAACATAAATCCGGCCGGACTGCTTGTGTATCAGGAGATGGAAAAGAAATTATCCGATATGCTGGGAAGCAAAGTAGGGATTAAGAGCAGGGACGGAAAGAAGGGGAGAATTGAGATAGAATATTCTTCCTCTGAAGAACTTGAAAGATTGTACGACATGCTCGGACACCGGAGCTGATACGGGGTGAAAAAATTTTACAGGAGATGGGATTATGATAGATATTAATATTATCCGGGAAACACCGGATCTGGTTAAGGAAAATATAAAGAAAAAGTTTCAGGATGATAAACTGCCTCTGGTGGATGAAGTGGCAGAATTGGATGTGAAGGTCAGGGCAGCGCAGACCGAAGCGGATGAGCTTAGAGCAAAAAGAAATAAGATCTCAAAAGAGATCGGTGCACTGATGGCTCAGGGGAAAAAAGAAGAAGCTGAAGCGGTTAAAGCAGAGGTGGCAAAAAACGCTGCGCGTCTCGAAGAGCTGGAAGCAGAGGAAAGAAGTCTCGGAGACAGGATCAGGGAAATCATGATGACGATACCCAATATCATAGACCCGGCGGTGCCTATAGGTAAGGATGATTCAGAAAATGTAGAGGTGGAAAAATTCGGAGAGCCGGTGGTTCCGGAATACGAAGTACCGTATCATACGGACATTATGGCTTCTGTAAATGGAATTGATCTGGACGCGGCAGGAAAAGTAGCAGGCAGCGGCTTTTATTACCTTATGGGAGACGTTGCCAGACTGCATTCTGCTATACTTTCCTATGCAAGAGATTTTATGATAGACAAAGGATTTACGTACTGTATTCCTCCTTATATGATCAGAAGCAACGTTGTTACAGGCGTTATGAGCTTTCAGGAAATGGATGAGATGATGTATAAGATAGAGGGAGAAGATCTTTATCTGATAGGTACAAGTGAGCATTCCATGATAGGTAAATTTATCGATACAACAACAAAAGAGGAGAATTTGCCTATTACCATGACAAGTTATTCTCCTTGCTTTAGAAAGGAAAAGGGATCGCATGGTATTGAAGAGCGTGGGGTTTACCGAATACATCAGTTTGAAAAGCAGGAGATGATAGTTGTTTGTAAGCCGGAAGAAAGCAAGGACTGGTTTGAGAGGTTATGGAAAAATACGGTGGAACTCTTCAGGTCTATGGATATACCCGTAAGAACTTTAGAATGCTGTTCAGGAGATCTGGCGGATCTGAAGGTAAGATCGCTGGATGTAGAGGCCTGGTCTCCCAGACAGAAGAAGTATTTTGAAGTGGGCTCATGTTCAAATCTTGGAGACGCCCAGGCAAGGCGTCTTCGCATAAAGGTAGATGGAGCAGATAAGAAGAAATATTTCGCTCACACCTTGAATAATACGGTGGTGGCTCCGCCAAGAATGCTTATTGCTTTTCTTGAAAATAATCTTCAGGCGGATGGCACAGTAAGAATACCGGAAAGTCTCAGACCATATATGGGTGGCAAGACAGTTCTTGAGAAAATGTGACATTTACATCTATATATAATTATGTAAAAGAAATTTAAAGGAAATGGTTTTATGAATCTTTATCTTAGATCTGTGGGGTTTAGGGATTACACCCCGCAAGATGTGGATGGACTGGTGGGGCGGGCCATAAGTGCGGCGATGAAGACGGGCAGCCTTATGAAAAACGCCAGATTTGGTCGTGCACAGGTTCTGTATGGCACATCCGAATCCACAGGGGTGGCTATATACGGAAGGCTTGAGGGTGAAAACTTTATATTTGAGCACGTCTATCCGTATGTCCTGCCGGATAAAATAGACAGCCGCGGTGATATATTTGTTATACGAAACAGGCGTTACGAAGGGTTTCAGGCCATCCTGCCGCCGGGAAGAGTTTCGGGAAGCGTGATCCAGGCTGAGGTCAATCCCATGGGGATTTTGGATATAATAGAAAAGAATCCGGAGGTGACCTCACAACCTTTCTCTTTTGCCGGACTTAGCTCAACTCAAAAAATAAGTCTACCGGATGCGGGATTTGCAATTACTGCGCTGGCGCTTAGCGGAATGATCATACTTCCGGCAATGAATGAAGAAACAGCGTTGGACAGATCAGATGTGCCGGGAACGGAAGAGACGGGCAGTGAAGAGGCGGAAGAAAAAGCCGGACAGATCTCATCGGAAGAGGATATGCTTGGTATTGGGTCTCGTATAAGAAATGAAAATATATTTTCTATAGTAGATACAACTCTATTTCCTAACGGGGCTGAAAGTGAAGGATATACAATGATAGGAAAGATCCTGGATTTGAGGGTTGAAGAAAATATACTGACTGATGAAAAAATATATTTACTTAAAGTAGAGACTAACGGAAATATTATTTATCTGTCGGTAAACGGAGAGGATGTTATAGGGGAGCCAAAGGTTGGGAGAAGATTTCAGGGACCGGCGCTTCTGCGGGCAGATATTATGTATACATCAAATAAAAATAAAGAAGAGAGATAAAAGGGAGAATGATATAATGACAAAAAAGAGCATTAAGACCAGGATGGCCGCAGCCCTGATCGGAGTGGCCGCAACTACAGCAGTTTTGGCGGGGTGTGGTGCAGGCGCAGGCTCAGGTGCAGGAAATGTATCCAGCCTTACGGCGTACGAGATATCTGACATGTCAGGCTACGGTGTAGATGAGATCAAAGACAGTAATGTTTTCAGAAGTATGACAGTTAAGGACATGGCAAAGGAAATGGATAATAAAAACACATTTGCCATTTACTTCGGGTTTAACAATTGTCCATGGTGCAAAAGGATATTGCCGGTGCTAAATGACACGGCAAAAAAAGAGGGTATAGAAATAGGTTATATGGATACAAGGAAGGATCCGTCATGGAGCAGCAATCTGGATATAGACGACTATGACAAGTTTGTGGAGATAGCCGGATCATATCTTGATACTGATAGTGACGGGAAGAAACACCTTTATGTTCCTCATATATTCTTCATTAAAAACGGGGAAATAGTAGCTGAGCATAGCGGAGCGGTGCCGGGATATGACAGTCCTTCAGATGAAATGACGGATGAGCAGAAAAAGGAGTTGGAAAAAGCTTATTCAGAGTGCTTTGAAAAAATGAAGTAATTTTATATTTAAATAGATTAAATAATGCCTGAGTATTAAATTGACGACACAGGATAGCTGTGGTACAATCTTCAGTGCTTTGGCATATGTCTCTGTAGCTCAGTAGGATAGAGCGACCGCCTCCTAAGCGGTAGGTCGGAGGTTCGAATCCTCTCAGGGACGCTCATAGAAAAAGAGTCTTCTTATGGTTGGCAGATTTGGTTGACAGATGTTTAGGAGATTCTTTTTTTATGGTAAAGGCTTTGATTCATTTTCTGTCGACAAAAAACGGCTCTTAAAACTTTTTTTAAAAATTTTTAAAAAAGTAGTTGACAAGGGTGGAATGAGATGATATTATAGCCAAGTCGCTGTCAAGCAGCGCACAAAAACAAAATGCACTTTGACAACTGAACAGCAAACCAACCCTGAAAATTCTAAAATGAAT
>CAMOUW010000037.1 GCA_946626755.1 uncultured Clostridia bacterium | reverse complement strand
CGGCAAGGTCGGTGAAGGCGCAGGCAAAGTCGGAGGCGCCATGAAGGATGGTGTCGGCAAGGTCGGCGAAGGTGCAGGCAGAGTCAGCGGTGCCATGAGGGATGGCGCCGGTAAGGTCGGCGAAGGTGCAGGTCGAGTTGGAAATGCCGTTAAAGACGGTGCTGTAAAAACAGGTGAAACTATAAAAGACGGCACTATTAAGGCCGGCGAGAAAATATCCGGTAAGTCCGAACAGGCAGCAGATGATATAAACGACTTTACAGACGGAGAATAAATAAACATACACACCCAAACGGGGGCAGCTAAAAACTGCTCCCGTTTTTTTCGAAAAAAATTATCATTTACACCCGCATAAAAATTATGTAAAATAAAACAAAAATCACGGAGGTTCGTATGAAGCATTTATTAAGTCCGCTTGATTTCTCAGTTGAAGAAACAGAAAAACTGCTAGATCTGGCGCATGAGATCAGGATCACTCCTGAAAAATATGCACATTGTTGTGACGGTAAAAAAATCGCCACTCTTTTTTATGAACCCAGCACACGTACACGTCTCAGTTTCGAGGCTGCCATGATGAATATGGGCGGCAACTGCCTTGGTTTTTCCGAAGCTTCTTCAAGTTCCGCTACAAAAGGTGAAACCGTGGCTGACACCATACGTGTAGTTTCCCACTATGCTGATATATGTGCTATCAGGCATCCCAAAGAAGGTGCCCCCAAGGTAGCAGCCGATTTCAGCGGCATCCCTGTTGTAAATGCCGGAGACGGCGGACACCAGCATCCAACCCAGACGCTTGCAGATCTTATGACTATAAGAGAACTTCGCGGCAGCCTTGACAACTTTACGATCGGTATCTGTGGTGACCTCAAATTCGGACGTACAGTCCACTCTCTCATAAATGCCCTTGTCAGATATCCCAATGTCAGATTTATTCTTATTTCTCCAAGGGAGCTGCGTATCACCGGCTATGTTAGAGACGATATACTTACAGACAACGGGATTGAGTTTGAAGAAGTTGAAAAACTAGAGGATATGATAGATCAGCTGGATATTCTCTATATGACCCGTGTACAGAAGGAAAGGTTCTTTTCCGAGGATGAATACCTTCGTATGAAGGATTACTACATCCTTGACAATGAAAAGCTGTCTCACGCCAAAGAAGATATGTACATACTTCATCCTCTTCCCAGGGTAAATGAAATTGCCGTAGAGGTAGACAGTGATCCGCGCGCAAAATATTTTGAGCAAGTTCAAAATGCAGTATTTGTAAGACAGGCCGTGATTCTTACCTTGCTTGAGTCCGCAAAAACAGCCGCCTCTTTATAAAATACAAGTCTGCATTATTTTAAATAAAGGTTACACCAAATCGATCATACACTTTTTATCTGATGGACAGTATCAGGAGGTTTTACTATGCTTAATATCGGCCGATTAAATGAAGGCATCGTTTTAGATCACATCGAAGCAGGCAAAGCTATGACCATATACCGCCTTCTGGGTCTCGGCGATCTGGACTGTGGTGTGGCTATAATAAAAAATGCCCATTCAAATAAAATGGGCAAAAAAGATATAATAAAAATAGAAGGCGGCATGGATCTTGTAGATCTGGATGCACTTGGATATATAGATTGCAATATAACCGTAGACATCATCCGGGACGGCGTGGTTTCAGAAAAAAAAGACCTTACCCTGCCCGAAAAACTGACCAACGTTATAAAATGTTCCAACCCCAGGTGTATAACATCTATAGAACCCCAGTTGGATCATATCTTCCACCTTACCAATAAAGACAAACATATTTACAGATGCAGGTACTGTGAAGAAAAAGCATAGATCTCACTTACTATCATCATGTTCCTTCTTCCACTGCTTTATCTGTTCCAGCCTTTTTTTGTAGTGAACTTCATTTCCCTGTTCGGTAGGATGATAATATTCTTTCCCTTTCATACTATCCGGCAGACAACTCATAGCAGTCAGTTTATCCTCATAATCATGGGCATATTTGTAGCCCTTTGAATAATCGAGCTCCCGCATAAGTTTTGTGGGAGCATTTCTTAAATGAAGAGGAACCGGCTCTGCCAGATCATTTAACGCATCCTTTTGCGCCGTAAGATAAGCTGTCTCCATAGCATTTGACTTTGGCGACATTGCCATATATACAACTGCATGTGTAAGATGTACATTGCACTCCGGCATCCCCAGAAAATGACATGCATGGTAAGCAGCCACCGCCACCTCCAGTGCCTTCGAATCAGCCAGTCCCACATCCTCACTGGCAAACCTTACAACACGCCTGGCTATGTACAAAGGATCCTCTCCTGCCTCAAGCATACGTGCCAGCCAGTATACCGCAGCATCGGGATCCGAATTTCTCATGGATTTGTGTAACGCCGATATAAGATTATAATGTTCCTCTCCGTTTTTATCATATAAAAGGGTCTTTTTTGAAATACACTGCTCCAGTGTGTCTTCTGTTACATTTATCCCGCCCTTTTCATCTACATCTCCGTTTAAAACCACCATTTCAAGAGTCATCAGCGCACTTCTGGCATCCCCTCCCGAAAAAACAGAAAGCTTATCTATAAGTTCTTCACCTATTTGTACCCTTTGCTCTCCAAACCCTCTTCTATCTGTCAATGCATGCTTCAGAAGCTGCTTTATATCATCTGAAGACAATGGCTGAAGCACAAAAACTTTACACCTGGAAAGCAACGCAGCATTTACCTCAAATGAAGGATTTTCCGTAGTTGCTCCTATTAAAATAATACTTCCTTTTTCCACAAAGGGCAAAAAAGCATCCTGTTGGGCTTTGTTAAATCTGTGTATCTCGTCCACAAAAACAATTGTTTTTTCGCCAAAATGCCTGTTATTTTCAGCCTGCTGCATAACAGTACGTATGTCTTTTATTCCACTGGTTACCGCAGAGAAGTTTATAAACTTTGACCTCGTATGTCCGGCTATGATCTGGGCCAGGGTTGTTTTACCAACTCCCGGAGGTCCCCAAAAAATCATAGATGATATATTGTCACTTTCTATCAGCCTTCTGAGGACCTTACCTTCCCCCAGTAAATGTTTCTGCCCTGCAAAATCTTCAAGACTCTCGGGGCGCATCCGTGCCGCCAAGGGTTCGGGAACTAAATTGTCAAAAATTGACATCTGATCCATTCATATAACCTCTCTATAAGAATCTAAAACAATCTATAACAATCTCAAAAACTCTTCAAAACATAGGCCATCTGATAACGGAATATCCAATTCGTCCGATCTTTTAAGGCATTTACATATGAAATCAGAGGCTTTTTCAACCGAGGTTTTTAAACTGATTTTATTTAGGGCATCCGCAGCTATGATCGCAGAAAAAACATCGCCTGTTCCGGGTCTGTGATTACCAACCATCGGCGCCTTTACTACATTCGTTATCTTCTCACCATTACCCTTATCTGCTGACGCTCCGATACATATATTGGAGATATAATCACCGTCAGTTACTCCCGTAAGAATAATGCTTCCTGATGTTCTTTCTGACAATTTCCCGCAAACCCTGATCCAATGCGAAATATCCTTTTTACTGTCATATTCAGAACCCGTCAAAAACGAAAGTTCCGTTGTGTTCGGAGTGATTATATCGGCATATTTAATAAGCTCAGATACCGCTGTGGCAGTTTCCTGCGTGTAACCGCTGTAAAGATGCCCGTCATCTCCCATAACCGGATCCAGTATAACTATACCTTCATCTTTCTTTAATTCTTTTATCATCCTCTCTGCAATCTGTACCTGGGAAGGTGATGTAAGATAACCGATACATATTCCGTCAAATCTCAGCCCCAGTCTTTTCCATTGGTCCAGATAATCGTCCAGAAAAGATGTCAGATCATGCTTTACATAACTCTCATATCCGGTATGATTTGAAAAAATCCCCGTAGGAACAGGACAAGTCTGAACTCCCAGAGCAGAAATGATCGGAATCTGTACAGTAAGAGAACATCTTCCGTAACCTGACATATCATTTATAAGGGCTATTTTTTTTTGAGAATTTTTACCCATTTATATCCATCATGTCCTTTCCGATGAAAACCATATGAAACATTCAATCCGGATGATCAGAGACATCTGACCCGGTTTTAAGGCAACATTTCCTTTGACCTGAGTTTCTTATCGATAGCATAACGCTCTACCCTGTCTGCGATCATTTCAAGCGCTTCCGTGGTACTGTCTCCTACAGTGAACTTAAAAAGCCTCTCCACGGGTGCCGTCAGAATATACGAAAATGTTTTCATAACATCTTCATCCAGACATTTAGCCGGCAGATGCAGTCCTTCTACAGCCGGGCACTCCCCTGCATCTGCTACTGCTCTAATAGCATAAACTGCTGCAGTCGTTCTTCTGTTCAGACGCTCATCTTCAAGAGCCTTAAAAGCACCATACAACAGATTAACCGGTTCTTTTGCCTCAAGTCCCTCAAAACCGTAATAATCCGCTATCTCTGCAAAATAGCATGCATACACAGTGGCATCATAATCTTTGACGATTCCTTCAAAATAATTCTTAATATCGGCCCTGTGGAGATTGTAGCTGTTTCTGCCCTCATAAACATAAAAAACACCAAAAGCAAAAACCCTTGTAGAACCTGTCAGCCGGCTTGTCGGACGCCTTGCCCCTTTTGCAAAACATGCTATCTTCCCACGCTCTCCGGTAAGGATCACAAGACGTCTGTCAAATTCACCCACAGGCTGACTGGAAAGAATTATACCATTCAGACCTATTTCGTAACCGGACATAAACTCATTCCTTTACAAAACCGTAGTTTTTTAAACTTTTACTGTTATCCCGCCAATCTTTATCCACTTTAACCCAAAGCTGAAGATTTACCTTGCACTCCAACTCTCTCTCCAGCTCATATCTGGCATTAGATCCTATTTTTTTAAGCATACTGCCCTGTTTTCCGATAATTATACCTTTATGAGAATCCTTTTCACAGTAAATAACCGCCTCTATATCAATAATATTTTTTCCCGGATCTTCTCTTTCCCTCATTTTTTCAATGACGACTGCTATTCCGTGAGGTATCTCCTGGCTAAGGGCGTGAAGTGCCTTTTCACGGATAATCTCTGCAGCTATGACCTTCATGGGCTGATCTGTCACTGTATCCTCATCGTAGTACATGGGACCTTCCGAAAGATTTTCAAAAATACAACTTAAAAGCTCATCTGTATTATCACCTGTCCTGGCAGAAAGAGGGACCACTGCAGCAAAATCACCTCTTTTACTAAAGGCATCTATAACAGGCAGCAGTTCATCCTTTTTAACAGTGTCAGCTTTATTTACCACAAGAATAACAGGAGTTTTCACTTCCCTAAGCATACTCAAGATTTCTTCTTCATTTTCACCTATAAAAGGATTTGGCTCCACAAGATAACAAACCACATCTACATCTTTAAGACCGCTTTCACTCTCTTCCCTCATAAAATGCCCCAACTTGTTTTTAGGCTTGTTCATACCGGGTGTGTCGAGAAAAACAATCTGGCCCCTGTCATCCGTATACATGGTTCTGATACGGTTTCTTGTGGTCTGGGGTTTATTTGACGTAATCGCTATCTTTTGTCCGATAAGCCTGTTCATGAGCGTAGACTTTCCGACATTAGGTCTTCCGATGATTGTAACAAATCCTGATTTTGTGATCATTTCAGACATATAACTCCTTTATACCAATGCTTTTATTTCGTCAAACAGTCCTTTATTTTCGCCTATTTTTTCCACATTTCCTACCACACACAAATAATTTTTATCAAGAACCGACTGCACAATACCGTGAAGACTCCTTATGGTTTCCTGATCAGTGGAAAGAATTTCTTTTCTTTCCTGTCTCAAAATATCATTTGTCATATTCTTAAGATATGCATCAAATGCCCTTGCTCCCCTTGCCGACGGGGTAAGAGGCGTATCAAGGCTTCCTATGGTTCCGATAATATATTTATCCATATCACGTCTGTTTACAGTGAAATCCTTCACAAATTCAGATGCATTTTCAAAAATATCATTGGTTTCTTTTATATTGGGATCCCTGTATGAAACCATAAAGGCATCACCGCTTCTTCCAAACTCACTCATGCAACCGTAAGCCCCGCCCTTTACTCTTACATTCATCCACAGATACTCATATGAAAATATAGTCTTAAGAACCCGAAGCGCTCCCGTGTACTCAAATCCATCTTCTTTGAAATTGCCTGCTCTGGCCACATAATTTACCTGGGCAGCTGAGGTGCGTGCTTTATTGGTATGTTCTTTTTCAAAAGATCTTTCCTGCAGTGCGGGTTCCTCATCAGGAAGGGATGCCAGTATACTTTTAACGGCATCTTCAGACGCTTTAAACCCTCTTTCGTCGGCAGTCATATTTATTATCAGATTATTTTTATTAAAAATAATCTTTATAAGCCTGTTTAAAGCCTCTATAGTCTCCCCTGCTCTGGCATCAAAATCTCTGTAGAGTTCCTGGAGAAACTTAAAAAATGAATATCCCCTCATAACGGAACCGTAATGTCTGGAATTGGAAAACTGGGAAAGCGCAAGGGATGCCGCCGTGGTATGTCCTGCACTCATTACAGTGTCCTCAAGCTGCGACTGTGTTTTGGCAATGATTTCTTTAAGACGCTTTTTATCACTGAAATCTGTTTTAAAGATCATTTCACGGGTCAATTCTGCAACTTTGTCTATTCCTGCATAAAGCGCCTTTGCCTTAATGTCAAAAAATATCCTCATGTCAGAATAATCTTCCACATTTCTTCTTATGCTGATATCTGTAAATATACCTCCGGTATTTTTATTAATGGCATTTGTCAAACCGGCATAGGTATAATTTTCAGTATCCATAAGACCGATCACTATATTGAGAAGACCTGTGTACGGCAAAAGATCCTCAGGAACAGCTGCACAATCAAAAGCCAGGGTAAGATAGGCTATCCCGTTTGTAAAAATATCTTCTTTTATGTATTTTACACCTTCAATTTCCGACTCCTCATATTCTATCAGTACGGGCTCCCTGTCTATATCATCCAGTGAAAGAAGCGGGATTTTTTCAAGTTCTTCCGGTGTAGACTCTTCATCCTGATATGCCTCCAGACTCAAAGTATCTTCATAGAGTTTTTTCTTTTCCTCTTCTGAAAGCCCCGACAGATATTCATCTATACGCTGCTGCTCTGCTCTGATCCTTTTTTCATCAAGACTTGTATCAGGCACAAGGGTTACGCAGGCTGCCGTATTATTTTCTATAAGATATGTCCTGATTATATTTTTAAAGAATTCCTGCTTATCCATTTCTTTAAGATGGACAAATATCTTTCCTGAATCCAGATGAATAAATGGTTTGGCATCATCATATATCCAGCTGTCCAGCATAGCCAGATTGTAGATAAGACCTTTGGGATATGTACCGAAATCTGCTTCTCTGTAACGAAACTCGTAGAAATTAAGTCCTGCTTCTACCATATCTTCATCCAACCCGTTTTCAAGAATACCTGAAAGCACTTCCTTTATGATCTCGAGAAACTCTCCTTCTCTCTCCGGGTCAGCATTCTTTGCCGTGATGGTGTACACCGGCTGATACAAAGATGTTTCAAAGGAACTGGAAATATCATTTGCTATCCCCCTGTCAGTCAACGTCTGCTTAAGAATAGCACCGGGTGCCTGTATGAGACAATAGTCCAGTATATCCATGGCAATGCATAATTGTGCATTAAGAGCAGTATCTACAATCCAGCTGTATGAAAGATATGCTTTTTCTTCTGTCCCCTCATCAGGCAATACACTGTAGGGAAATGTATTTTTCACCGGTTCATTGAAGCCCTGCTGAACGGCAATTTTCGTATCAAATTTAAAATCCTCTTTGTTAAAAGCACACAAATACTCTTCGTCCAGATACTCCAGCCTCTCCTGTGCATCTATATCTCCATACATATAAATGTAGCTGTTGGCCGGATGATAATGATTTTTATGAAAGCTTAAAAAATCCTCATACGTGAGGGTCGGGATCACCTCAGGATTGCCGCCGGAATCAAACCTGTAAGGTGAGTCCGGGAAAAGTGAAGCAAATATACCGTTTTCAAGCACGTCATCAGGAGACGAATAAGCTCCCTTCATTTCATTAAAAACAACGCCATTGTATTTGACATTTTCACCGTCACTCTCATAATGCCAGCCTTCCTGCTTAAAGATCTCCGGTCTGTCGTAGATATTTGGATAAAAAACCGCATCCAGATATACATCCATGAGATTCTTATAATCTGTTTCGTTGCAGCTGGCCACGGGATAAACTGTCTTATCCGGGTAAGTCATGGCATTTAAAAATGTATTTAAAGAACCTTTTGCAAGTTCCACAAAGGGATCCTTTGCCGGATACTTTTTCGAACCGCAAAGCGTGGAATGCTCTGTAATATGCTGTACCCCCGTGCTGCCTGTAGACGGCGTCCTGAAGGCTATGGAAAACACTTTATTCTTATCAGTATTTTTTATAACAATAACACGTGCCCCTGATTTTTTATGACTGTATATATAACCATCCGCATCCAGGTCATCCAGATGCTCCTTGCCTAAAAGCTCATATGCGTCCATTTTACTTTTCTCCTGATCATTTATCTGTTTTGTCTTTTTTATATATTATACGTACATAGATTATTAAACCATCATTGCCATAATACACTGCATTTCGGACATATATACCTTAACACTTAAATGTGTATTACAAAGGCTTATCTATATATCCGGATATGTACGTTTCAAAAACATACTTATGTACATGCTTAAATATGCTGTGCATTTAATAATAACATACTTCAGGCTTTAGATAAAATATATTTTCTTAAGGTCCCCATGTAATACAAAGAGCCAAAGGCACAGATCACATCCCCTTCCTTTGCTGTCTCCAGCGCCCTGTCCACTGCCTCAAAAACATCGCCACACTCCATGCTATCCACACCGCAGTTTTTAAACAACTCTGCCAGATCCTTTGCAGGAAGTGCCCTTGGATTGTCCGGAGCTACCGTAAAAACGCATTTCATCCTGTGAAGCAGAGGCTCACACATTTTTTCAAAATCCTTATCTGCCAGAACCCCTGCTATAAAAATAATTTTTTTATCACCGTACAACTTAGAAAGGCTTTCCTCAAGCATGAGTATACCTGCACTATTGTGACATCCGTCTGCTATAAATACCGGATCTGTGCAAAACATTTCAAATCTTCCTGCACGCCTCACCTTTTTAAGGCCCTCTTGTGCACATTCATTACCTATATGCGACAATCCCAGTCCGGTGTCTTTTTTTAGCAATTCAATTGCCGCCAATGCAAGAGATGCATTTCTTGCTTGAAATACCCCTCCTGTTTCAAGACGGTAACTCTTTTTTTCGAAATCAATATCACATACTGAAGAAACTCCGTTTTTTTCTTCATAAATTTTTTCCGTAAAAAAAGTCACTCCATTATCATCTGCGGTGACATTTACAGGCTCATTACAAATATAGTATTTCGCATCACATGAATCAGCCTTTTTCTTGATTGCCCTCAAAACCTCATCATTCTGACGGATAACCAACACCTTACATCCCGGCTTTATTATTCCCGCTTTTACTGTTGCTATCTTTTCCAGAGATTCTCCCAAAACTGCCGTATGATCAAAGCCTATATCTGTGATCACGCAAAGTACAGGTTTTTTTATAACATTGGTAGCATCCCATTCTCCTCCCATACCCACTTCTACAATACAGATATCGCATTCTGCCTTTAAAAAAGCCAAAAAAGCTGCTGCAGTCACCATTTCAAATTCCGATGGTGCCTGAAGACCTTCAGATTTCATTTCCTCTGAAACGCTTATTATATCAGACATAATATCAGCAAACGAATCATCACCGATTTCCTGTCCGTCTATAACTATTTGCTCTTTGACACATGACAGATACGGTGATGTATAAAGACCGGTCTTTATACCGCCCTCTTGTAGAACAGATGCTATATAAGTGGACACTGACCCTTTTCCGTTTGTTCCCGCCACATGTATGCAACGCAGACTGTCCTGGGGATTGCCCAGGCGATCGAGTAACTCTGAAATAGTGTCCAGATTAAAAAGAAGGTCGCCCCTAGCGACCTTCCTGGGGATAAAGGGCGGCAGCCCTTCTATATAAGTTAAAACTTCTTCGATAGTCATTTTATTCTCCGTTATACCGATTCTTTGCTCACATCGGTATCTTCATTATAACGTCTTCTATGTGCAGATGTCCTGCTGTTTGAAAAACCGTAGGACCCTATCCCTGCCCTGGCCAGAGCATTTAATACCGCAATAAGTATGGCCGAATTGATAGGTATCATGACCAGCTCTTTTACGATTCTGGCAGTAAGTACAGCAACAAAAGCATTTCCGTAAAGCATAGACAGCCAGATTGAATTGAGAAGAATGCCCACAAGAACAGTTACTGTCACCTGAGCCAGCACCACTCTCCACCAAACCGGTTTACGTTTGTAAAGAAACAGACCAAATATCAGACCTGTAAGAAAGTAACTGATTGTAAACCCCGGAAAAAACGGTCCTGTAGGTCTTACCAGATAACATATCACATCTGAAGCCGCACCTACTATACCTCCGGTGATCGGACCCAGCACTGCACCACCAATAGCCATAGGAATTGACTGGAATCTGATCTCCAGAATACTGCTTACGGGCAACTTAAAAAATCCCAACACAGCTGCAATGCCGATCAAAAGACCTGCCATAGCAATCGACTGGGCTTTCGTAAGTCCCTTCTTTTTTTTGTTCGTTTTTTTCTCCATAAGAATACCTCCCTGCACAGTTCCGGCGGAACTACACAGGGAGGCGTTCAGTTAACATATAGACCACAAGGGATAACAAATCCTGTGGCTACATAAGGATCTATTTATCTCCTGTGTAGCAGCGGGATGCGAATCTAAAACCGCAAAAGCCGGAGCTAAAAGAAAAAGACTTTTTTCGTCCCCGTGTCAACTCCCTGTTCACGAGGCACTTAACGCTTTAGATTCTACTCTGCATATGTTTTTAATTTTGGGGGATATAACCCTCATCTATAAAATACCACTTTTTAAGTCATTTTACAACTACAAAAATCAATAAAATGAAATTTTTTCGTCATCCTTATTTTGTCCCTGCTTCATACTATTTCATACTCCCGTAAAAATATTTGATAATTGTATGATTTTGCGCTATAATTCTTCACTGGCAAGTAAAAGAAACACACAAAGGAGCCGTATATCGTGGCAGGAAATTCCTTATTCCAAAAAATAAAATCCCTGATAACCAACAGGGAAATTATAAGTTATCTGATAGTTGGCGTTCTTACCACAATCGTCAGCCTTGCTGTTTACTATGGGTGTGTAGCCACATTTCTCGACCCCAATGATGCTGTACAGCTCCAGGCGGCTAATGTGATTTCCTGGATTGTTTCAGTTACATTTGCATATTTTACAAACAGGAAATTTGTATTCCAAAGTAAAAACACTCATGTTGTTAAAGAAGCTGTTTCATTTTATGCTTCCAGACTGGTTACCCTCGGAATAGATATGGGACTTATGTTTCTGTTTGTAAGCACCCTTTCAATGAATGATAAAGTTGCCAAGATCATAGTTCAGATCATTATAATCATTTCAAACTACCTTATAAGCAAATTTATTGTTTTTAAAAAAGATAAAAATACGCCGGCATAAAACACCACAAAAAAATCCGTAACGGGTAATGTACCCCTTACGGATTTTTTTGTATAACTCCCCCTAATAGTTATCAATTTTTTAAAGTATCATTTATTATTTGTTTTTTCTGAAGCGTATACGTGACTTTCTTGCCTCTGCATCATCAGCACCGGCATCTGCTGTTTCTTTTACAGCATCCTGTGCTTTAGCTGCAGCTTCCTGAGTCCTTCCGGCCAAATCATCGGCTGCTGCTTTGGCAGCGCTTTCAGTATTTTTACCGGCATAAGCTTCAGCTTCATCAGCTGCTGCGCTATAAGCAGAGCCTTGAGCAGTTTCTGAAGAAGTTTCTGAAGAAGATGAAGCAGTTGATGCCTTTCTTTCAGCTCTTCTTTCTCTCTGCTCCTTTACGGCACTATCGAACTCTTCCAGCTTTTTAGCAGCCCATCCGCGTCCACCGACACCAAATGCGATGGCAAAGGCCGCTGCCGCACCGATAACCAGTGCAAAGAAAAGAATATGCACGATATTGGTAGCGATATGAAGCTGGCTTACGATCATAAACGCTGCGATTATATAAATAAGATACTTAATTCCTTTTGCAAGTCCCTCGCCCTTAGGATTTGTTTTAAGGATTGCCTTGTATATTTTGTCTGCCACGATCCATGCAATGATAGCAACAATAGCTGCAGCAAGGATATTGGGCAGATAAGCTATAATAGTAGTTCCTATGTTGGAAAGTACTTCGATGTTAAGAATACGAAGTCCTGCCACAACAAAGAAAATATTTATAACAACCTTAACTATTATTCCGCAAAGCTTTGAAACAACGATTACAGGTTCTCCGTTGGTTTTGCTCTTCGGGAACATTCCTTTTGTTTTTTCATCAATACCGGTACCTGCCAGAACATTTTCAAGAAGTCCGCTGACAAGGTTGGCAATAAATATGCCGATTATGATAACGATCGCTGCTGCAAGTATGAGAGGAAGATATGTAAATACCTTTCCAAGCATCTCAGATGCAGGATCTGATATAGAATGAAGCTGCAGTGCCTGAAGAGCAGCGATCACAAATACGATCATCATCAGTGCAAAAACAATATTGGAGATAATTCCGGAAAAAGTATAACCCTTTGTAGGCTTTATACCAAGCTTTCCGTGCAGATTATCAAGCTTTGTCTTTTGAAGCACCATTTTCAGGATATCTCTTACAAGCTTTGAAAGGAAATATCCGAATACAACTATAATAATAGCCGCTACTATCCTTGGAATAAACTCAACAAATTTTCTGGCCATTCCGCTGATAGGAGATGCAACGCTGTCTACTCCCAGCTTATCAAGAGCACCGGGAAGGAACAGCAAAAATACGATAGCAAAAACAAGATTTCCTATAATAGATGCTATCTGGGTCCTGTTTTGGGCAAGACCATCGTTTATATTTTTCTTTGTATCTGAATCAGATTCTGCAGGAGCATTGCCGCCGGCTTTTTTTGCTCTGCTGTCAATAACACGAAGGACGATCTTCTTAATGACAAATCTGGCTATAGCAGCCGCGACAAGTCCGACTATAAGCAGAAGCGCTGCCTGAATAGCCGAAGAAACACCGCCGAAAAAATTAATAGAGTCTAAAAAAAACATAATCTTTTCCCCTTTCTTTTTTATTGTTTCTTAATAACTATTAGCGTTTTTTTATTATATACTTTTACTAAAATTAAAACAATAGTTTGATGAAAGGTTTGTTCTATGTTTTACATGGTGTTTACGTTTCTAATCAAGGCTATAGGTCAAACTTATATCGGACTCTTTCACTTCAATAAGGGCTTTAGCACCACTGATCACCGGTACAGACGGAGGAAGATGTCCTATATCCGCATCCATTACTATAGGAACATTCAATACCCCTAAAATATCCGTTACAGCATTAAATCTGTCCACCCCCTGATCCGGCTCATCAAAATGATACGGGCGCCCAAATATAAATCCCTTTGCATTATCAAACCATCCGGCGTTCTTCATCTGCCAAAGTCCTCTGCGTATCTGGAGCACGGAAAGATCACAGGCTTCCAAAAACCAGATGATTCCATCCTTCTTATACTTTTTATTAAAATCATCCACCCTGTCAAACGGTGTACCTATAAGGGTAAGCAGAGTATCAAGACACCCTCCTAAAAGCCTGCCATTCATCTCAACATAACTGCATTTACCGGTTCTGTCGCCGTTAAATAATACAAGTTTCTTTTCTTCTGTCAGATTATATGGAGCAGTTGGATTATCCTCTGATTTGAGCGACTCTTTCTCCCACTTGTCATACCCCTTTATGCTTAAGGTTTTTCCCGTCAATATATCCCACGTATCATGTAACGATCTATACCAGGGCTTCATACCAAAAGTTGGCGCACACGGACCATAAACAGCGGCCGTATCAGCTAAAACTGTCGAAGTAAAAGTAAAATTAGTATTATCAGAATAACCGAGAAACCATTTCGGCTCAGCACTTTTGATCTTTTCAAAATCCAAAAATGGCAATATTTCACACATAAGCTCCCCGCCACCACAGGAAATAATAACGTCGCAATCAGCAGACTGATACATTTCCATTAGCTCTTCCGCACATTTTTCCGGCTTATTACTTATACCGATACCGCTGCTTTCATAGCAGTTTGGTCCTATGACTGCTTTGTATCCCATATCATTAAACTTAGCCAGTGCAGACTTAAAGGCAGATGTGTAAGGTTCTATGGTACAACCGTAAGAAGGCGCTGCAAATCCAATAGTCCCTCCCTGTTCAAGAAATTTCGGATATCTCATTTTTTCCTCCTGAATATAAAAATCAGCCGGCACAGGGCTGGCTGATAATATGCTAAACTATATGTAACGATCAAACCGGCTTTTAATATCTTATCACGCAACACAATACTCTCTTATTTTCCTGACTGCATCTTTCTTTATCATAATGCGGGAATGCTCCTTCATACGGATAATATCCGTATCAATAGATGAAAATGTATCTGCAAATTCCGAGAGTTTCATAAGAAATGCTGCATACATATCCTCTGAAGCAGTGCCTTTCTCACTTACTAACATATACATTCCGTCGTCAGATCTGTACAGTGCGCTGCTTATACCACTAAGCTCCGGCATGGCACAGCAAAATTCTTCTACGCCATCCATAGATGAAAAACCGAACATGGCCTCTGTAGCTATAGCATTTTCCAGTGCCTTTTCGATTTGTTCATCCTCCCTGACCATATCATTCAGGAATGATGTAATTTCATTGGCACCGTTTTCCATGAGTCCCATACCGCCTTCCTCTTTACGACCCGAAACCGTAAGCAAAAGCGACTGATTGGGCTGAGGTACAAGCTGTAAAGACATAACAGAACCATCCATGTCTATACCTATCTGCTCATATGCCTCCTCGATAACGATATCTAAAAGCTCATGTATCTTTGCTGCATCATTATGCATAAAATCCTCTATGGATATATTGTAATTCTTCATATCCTCCTTGTAGAGGATGCACTGAAACTTATTATCACTGATTTTTTTGAATTTCATATCATCACCCCCTAAGATCCGGCAATGTGTATATTTACAACTGTATTATAGCAGATTATCGCCGGATATAAAAGTAAATAATTAAGCCATAAAGGTAGAAAAAGGGAAACGCTGAAGCGCTCCCCTTTTTCTACAGATCTTCATGTATGTACTAAATAATAATCAGTTATTTATAAGCTTATCATTCTCATTATTCCAGCTGTAAAGGGATCTTACCTCTTCACCTGTCTTCTCAAGAAGATGCTCCTCTGAAGCCTTTCTCATGGCGTTGAAATGTACCTTTCCGCCTGCATCTGACATATCAAGAAGGAAATCTTTAGCAAACGTTCCGTCCTGAATATCTGAAAGAACCTTTTTCATCGCCTTCTTAGTCTCTTCTGTAATAATCTTGGGACCTGTGATGTAATCACCATATTCAGCTGTGTTTGAGATGGAGTATCTCATACCCTTGAAACCTGACTGATAAATAAGGTCTACGATAAGCTTCATCTCATGAACGCACTCGAAGTAAGCACTTCTGGGATCATAGCCTGCTTCTACGAGAGTCTCAAAACCTGCCTGCATAAGAGCAGTAACACCGCCGCAAAGTACAGCCTGCTCACCAAAAAGATCAGTCTCAGTCTCTTCACGGAATGTCGTCTCAAGAACTCCGGCTCTTGCACCACCGATACCTGCAGCATAAGCAAGCGCCTTGTCAAGTGCTTTTCCTGTAGCATCCTGGTAAACTGCCACAAGACAAGGTGTTCCCTTGCCCTCAAGGTACTCGCTTCTTACAGTATGACCGGGTGCCTTGGGCGCGATCATAGTAACATCTACATTGGCAGGGGGCTTGATGCGTCCGTAATGGATATTAAATCCGTGAGCAAACATCAGCATATCTCCGTCTTTGAGGTTGGGCTCGATATCATTCTTATACATATCAGCCTGCAGCTCATCATTTATAAGGATCATGATAACGTCAGCCTTCTTTACAGCATCAGCTGTATTCATAACTGTAAGTCCCTGGCTCTCAGCCTTCTCCTTTGACTTAGAGCCTTCGTAAAGACCAATGATAACATCTACTCCGGACTCCTTTAAGTTAAGACCGTGAGCGTGTCCCTGGCTTCCGTAACCGATAATAGCTACTGTCTTTCCGTCAAGCTGGGAAAGGTCGCAATCGTTTTGATAGTAAATCTTAGCTTCAGACATTTTAAATCTCCTCCAGAAAAATAATAAACTTGTAAATGTAACAAACTACTTGATATCTGCGAATCCCCTGGACAATCCCGTAAGGCCTGTCCTTGCTATATCTATAATCTCAAACCCGTTCAAAAGCTCAACAAATGCGCCCAGTTTACTAAACTCACCCGTAAGCTCCACAACAACGGAATCAAAAGATACATCAAGGATTCTTGCATGGAAGATGTTGGCAAGAGCGACCACATCGCTTCTTTGCGTAACATCACACTTAACTTTTATCAGAATAAGTTCTCTGCATACAGACTCCTCCGCAGGCAGTTCAACTATCTCCTTGACATCGATAAGCTTGGCCAGTTGCTTTTCAATCTGCTCCAGGACATCGTCATCGCC
>CAMOUW010000036.1 GCA_946626755.1 uncultured Clostridia bacterium | reverse complement strand
AGGAATGGATATGGAGGCTGTAAAGAATTTCAGACAGCTGGATTCATATACACCCGGCCATCCTGAGTATGGCCACACAGTAGGTGTGGAGGCGACGACGGGTCCGCTGGGCCAGGGTATGGCTATGGCGGTAGGTATGGCTATGGCTGAAAGTCATTTGGCAGCCGTATTCAATAAGCCGGATCATCCTGTAGTGGATCACTACACTTACGTTCTTGGCGGTGACGGATGCATGATGGAGGGTATTTCTTCTGAAAGCTTTTCACTTGCGGGAGATTTGGGTCTGAACAAGCTTATTGTGCTTTATGATTCTAATAATATATGCATAGAAGGAAGCACAGACGGTGTATTTTCTGAAAATATATCCGAGCGTATGGAGGCATTTGGTTTTCAGACCATAACTGTTGCTGACGGAAATGATCTTTCAGAGATAGGTGCTGCTATTGAAAAGGCAAAAAGTGATACAGACAGACCTTCATTTATTATAATAAAAACGCAGATAGGTTATGGATGTCCCGGAAAACAGGGGACTGCAGCTGCTCACGGTGAGCCTCTGGGAGAAGAAAATATTGCCGCCATGAAAGCCAATATGGGCTGGCCCTGTGATGAGCCTTTCTGTGTGCCTGAAGAGGTATATGAAAATTGCAGGACCAAGACTGCAAGATGGAAGGAAGCAAGGCAGGAATGGGAGAAGATGTTTGCGGATTATTCTGCAAAATATCCTGAACTGAAAGAAAAATGGGACGCTTATCATAACGGATATGATCTTAGCGGACTCTTTGAGTCGGAAGAATACTGGGAAGTGCCTGATAAGGCTGAGGCTACAAGAAGTTCTTCGGGGGTTATCTTAAATAAGATAAAAGATACCATGGAAAATCTTGTCGGAGGTTCGGCAGATCTGGCACCCTCCAACAAGACGTACATGAAGGGAGCCGGAGACTACAGTCTGCAGGATTATTCCGGAAGAAATATACGTTTCGGTGTAAGGGAGCAGGGAATGGCCGCGATAAGCAATGGCCTTGCCCTCCACGGAGGACTCAGGGCATTTGCAGCTACATTTTTTGTGTTCAGTGATTATGTAAAGCCTATGGCCAGACTGACGGCTCTTATGAATCTGCCGGTGGTTTATATATTTACACATGACAGCATAGGCGTGGGAGAGGACGGACCTACCCATGAACCGATTGAGCAGTTGGCTATGTTTAGGGCTATGCCCGGTATTACTACATTCAGACCGTGCGACAGGACTGAGACTGCGGCAGCGTGGAAGGTGGCTGTGGAGACTACCGACGCACCGACTGTGCTGGTTCTTTCCAGACAAAATCTGGATCAGATAGAGGGTTCATCCAGGGATGTAAGCAAAGGAGCCTACATCATTTCCGATTCAAAGGGCAGTGTGCCTGAACTTATCCTTATGGGAAGCGGATCCGAAGTGGCTCTTTGCATGAAAGCAAAAACTGAACTGGAAAAAGACGGCATAGACGTACGTGTGGTAAGTATGCCTTCCATGGATCTTTTTGAAAGACAGGATGCAGCTTTCAAGGAGTCTGTGCTTCCATCCGGATGTACGAAGAGAGTATCTGTAGAAGCATTATCTTCTTTCGGATGGGACAGATATACAGGTTTTGAAGGTACAAGTGTGGCTATTGATACATTTGGAGCGTCAGCGCCTGCAGAACGGCTTTTTGAGAAATTTGGTTTTACGGTGGAAAATGTTGTCAAGGTTGCAAGATCAATACTTGACTGAAATAAAACGGCAAAATAAAAATGTTTGATATTGATGAGGAGCTGAAGAAACTTCCGGATAATCCCGGTGTGTATATAATGTATGACAGTTCGGATACTATCATATATGTGGGAAAAGCAAAGGTGCTCAGCCGCAGGGTGAGGCAGTATTTTCAAAGCAGCAGGAACCATACCGTAAAGATACAGCATATGGTGGAGCATATCTGCAGATTTGAGTATATTATTACCGATTCCGAAACTGAAGCTCTTGTGCTGGAGTCAAATCTCATAAAAGAAAACAGACCCAAGTACAATACTATGCTAAAGGACGATAAGTCCTACCCTTTTATAAAGGTTACCGTGGAGGAGGATTTCCCAAGGATCATGCTTTCCAGGGATTCACGGCGGAGTAAAAGCCGGTATTTCGGGCCTTTTACGTCGTCTTTATCTGTTAAGGAAACTATAGATTTTCTGTGCAAGATTTATAAGATACGCACATGCAGAAGGAAGCTGCCCGCAGATATAGGAAAAGAAAGACCTTGTCTGAATTATCATATCGGCAAATGTCTTGCACCATGTGCGGGACGTCAGTCAGCCGAAGATTATGCCGTGGGAGTCGAAAAGGCTCTCTCGTTTCTGAAGGGGAATCATGACGGCCTTTTAAAGGATCTTGAAGAGAAGATGAAGAGCGCATCAGAGGTTATGGAATATGAGGAGGCTGCTCATTGGCGTGATCTGACAGAAAGCCTGAAGGGAATAACTCAAAAGCAGAAGATAACGTCGGATGACGAACTGGACAGGGATATTGCCGGACTTGCCGTAAAGGGCAGAGACGCAGTAATACAGGTTTTCTTTATAAGAGGAGGAAAGCTTATAGGACGGGATCATTTCCACATGTCCGTAGCAGAGGATGAAAACGAAGGAGAAATCATCTCACAGTTTTTAAAGCAGTATTACGGAGGTACACCATTTATTCCTCCGAGCATCCTCATACCGGTGCAAATAGATGATGAAGATATCATCTCCGGCTGGCTGAGTGATATGAGGGGACAAAAGACCCATATTATAACTCCCAAAAAAGGTACGAAGGAAAAGCTTGTGTCATTGGCTTCGGAAAATGCCAGGCTCATTCTTGAAAAAGATGCCCGGAGGATAAAACTTGAAGAAGCCAGGACCACAGGTGCACTCAAAGAGATCGGAGAGGTATTGGGGCTGGCAGGATTGAAGCGTGTAGAGGCTTATGACATTTCCAATACCAGTGGTGTGGAGTCTGTGGGGTCTATGGTAGTTTTTGAGGATGGAAAGCCAAGGAAGCATGATTACCGGAAGTTTAAGATCAGAACCGTAAAGGGCCCGGATGATTACAAAAGCATGAGAGAAGTCCTGGAAAGAAGGCTGTCCAGAGGTTTAAGGGATGAGGGAGACGGCTTTGGAAAATGGCCTGATCTGATACTCATGGATGGAGGTAAGGGACAGGTAAATGTGGCAGAGGATGTTATAGCAGAGCTGGGACTGGATATTCCTGTGGCAGGCATGGTGAAAGACGACGATCATAATACCAGGGGTCTATACTTCATGAATGAAGAACAGCCTCTGGATAAAGGAAGCGAAGGTTTTAAGCTTATCACCAGGATACAGGACGAAGCTCACAGGTTTGCCATAGAGTACCACAGGAAGCTTAGAGGAAATGCCCAGGTAAAGTCAGTGCTGGATGATATAAAGGGGATAGGACCGGCAAGGCGGCAGGCCTTGATGAAGTATTTTAAAGATATAGATGCCATCAGAAATGCCGGCCCGGAGGAGCTGGTAAAAGCCGATGGAATGACGGTAAAAGCAGCAGAAAGTGTATATGCTTTTTTTCATTAAAGGTTCACTAAATGATAGAGTTTTTATATGTTATTATATGATTGACTGTCAAAAGGTTATTTGATTAGTGTACGGAGGAAGATCTTATGGATGAGGAAAAATACACCGACACGGGTATAAGGATAAACAGAAGCCAGAGAAGATGGAATAAATACGGCAAGCATATATTGATAGGTGCGGCTATTGCGGCTGCGATCATTGCTATTATCGCCGTTGCGGCCAATGCAGGAGCTGCAAGGGATAAGAAAGTAAGTCAGGAAGCTACGGCCAATACGGATGCGGACGGTACGCATGTATCAGAGGATACACAGGCAGAAGGTTCTGGAGAGACAAAGGCTGAGCAGACTTCAGAAAGTGGAAGTTCTGCTAAAAGTACGGCTTTGACCGGTACTCCGAAAGAAGAGGAGTTTACATCCTCAGATGCCTTTGAAAAAAGTGTTTTTGTAGGAGATGTTTTTGTACACGGTATTGGCGAGTATGATTTTATTGATTCCGACAGGGTATTTACAGACAGTTTTTATACAGCTGCAAAGGCGGGAGAGGATATAAGCAGTGTTGCAAAGACAGAGCCGGATAAGGTGTTTGTTATGTTCGGATTTGATGATCTGAACTCTGACGAGAATGCCACGGCTGAATCTGTTTCCGATTCAATTGGGGATTATGTAAAGGATCTTAAAGACGAACTTGGAGAAACTCAAGTTTATCTTTTATCTGCGCTTCCCATTACAGAGGAACACAATGACGCCGGAGGGGATTATGTGACCCAGGACAACCTCAACAAAATAAATGAAGCTCTTAAAAAAAGAGCTTCACGTCTTGGAGTGACATACATAGATATGGCGGATGTATTTAAGGACGGGGATTATATGTCTTCAGATTACACCGGAGACGGATATCACCTCAGCAAGGGATATTATCCTTTTGTACTAAACGGGATAGCCGGGATTGTAAAATGATATTGGAAGCAGGCGTTGTGTAATGTGCCTGCTTTTGTTGTTTTTTGCATTTAAGGAGTTTCGATTTGAATTTTTATTGTATGAGTCTGTTTCCGGATATTATAAAATCCGGGTTTGAAGCGAGCATTACAGGAAGGGCAGTAGAGAAAGGGCTGCTGTCTCTGACTAATGTAAATATCAGAGATTTTTCTCCGGATAAGAAGCATTTTAAAGTAGATGATTATCCTTACGGCGGTGGCGCAGGTCTCGTTATGAAAGCGGATTGTGTTTTTGACGCTTATGAGTACACCAGAGATACTATTTCCCGCTATTGGGGATGCTCTGAGGCAGGTAACCGCACCAGAGTAGTGTATATGACCCCGAGAGGCGAGACTTTTTCCCAGAAGAAGGCGGCGGAGCTTGCAAAAGAAAGGGATCTTATTATTCTTTGCGGCCATTATGAGGGGATAGATGAAAGAGTACTGGAGGAGATCGTGACAGACAACATATCCATCGGTGATTATGTACTTACCGGAGGAGAGCTGGCGGCCCTGGTGGTGATGGATGCTGTATCCCGGTTTGTTCCCGGAGTACTTGGAAATGACGAGTCGGCTTATACCGACAGCTTCGGAGACGGACTGCTTGAATACCCACAGTATACAAGACCGGAGGTGTTTAGGGGTAAACAGGTACCGGAGGTATTGCTTTCGGGACATCATGCCAATGTGGAAAAATGGAGGTATGAGCAAAAGCTTGAGATTACAAAAAGGATGCGGCCGGATCTGTATGAAAGATATACAAAGGGTTGATATTCGGATCCGGTATTATTTGCAAATGATACCGGGGACTGGGGAGAATGGTTATGACTGGTGAATTGGGTATATTGCTTTCAGGGCCGGTAGCTTTAAGCGGTGCTGTAAAGATTGTTTCTTCACGCAAAGAAGAGCTTCTTGAAAGATTTCCCCCGCGGTTGACGGAGAAGATAATGAAGACGGATATCGCAGGACTTGCACGGGCGGCAAAAAAAAATATTATGTCGGAAAGCTGTGTCTACATGAGTGAGTTGGGCGAGGGCGGTTTTTTTTCCGGATTGTGGTATATGGCAGGCGGGTTGAAAAAAGGCTTCAGAGTAGATATGTATAAAGTCCCTGTTTTTCAGGAGATTATAGAAATATGTGAGCTATATGATGTAAATCCCTACATTACAGAATCAAAGGGTTCTGTTTTGATGGTGAGTGCCACACCCGGTACACAGTTGGAGGCCTTCCGGAGGGCCGGGTGTGATGCATGTATTATAGGATATACGGAAAAGGGAAAAGATAAAAAGCTTATTATAGGCGACAGGATAAGGTTTTTAGACAGACCTGCTCCTGATGAAGTGGAAAGATTTACATAAGACAAGATAAAAAAATACTATCAAGAATGATATGAAATATGTTAAAATAAACTTCAACTGTTTTTTAGAAATATAAATAGAAAGGGACTGCCGGTCGGCACCGGCGGTTTGGGACAAATATTATGGGAATGACTATGACACAAAAGATTTTGGCAGCGCACGCCGGGCTGGAGAATGTAAAGCCCGGAGATTTGATCGAGGCGAAGCTGGATCTTGTTTTGGGAAATGATATTACATCTCCTGTTGCTATACATGAGATGGAGAAGTTTGATAAAAAAGAGGTTTTCGACAAGGATAAGATTGCCCTTGTGCCGGATCATTTTGCGCCCAACAAGGACATTAAGTCAGCGCAGCATTGTAAGATTGTAAGAGAATTTGCCAAAGCAAATAATATAACCAACTATTTCGAGGTTGGTCAGATGGGTATTGAGCATGCACTTTTGCCTGAAAAAGGTCTTGTTGTGGCAGGAGATGCTGTAATCGGAGCTGATTCGCATACGTGTACTTACGGCGCACTGGGAGCTTTTTCAACAGGAGTGGGATCTACGGATATGGCAGCCGGTATGGTTACGGGTAAGGCATGGTTTAAAGTGCCTGAGGCCATAAAGATCGTACTTAAAGGCAAATTAAACAAATGGGTGAGCGGTAAGGATGTGATTTTGCATATCATCGGAAAGATAGGCGTGGATGGTGCTCTTTACAAGTCTATGGAGTTTACCGGAGAGGGAGTTGCTTCTCTTTCTATGGATGACAGATTTACCATAGCCAATATGGCGATAGAGGCCGGCGGTAAAAACGGGATATTCCCCGTGGATGATAAAACCATTGAGTTTATGAAGGAACATTCTACAAGAGAGTACACAGTTTATGAGGCGGATGATGACGCAGAGTACAGCGAGGTGCTTGAGATAGACTTAAGTGCACTTACACCCACTGTTTCATTCCCCCATCTTCCGGAAAACACCCATACCTTTGATGATATAGGTGATATAGAGATCCATCAGGTGGTTATAGGCTCATGCACCAACGGACGCCTCCAGGATATGCGCGAGGCGGCAGAGATCCTTCGTGGCAGAAAAGTTGCTGATGGAGTGAGAGTCATTGTGATCCCGGCTACCCAGAAGATATATCTTCAGGCGGTTGAAGAAGGCCTTGTGAAAGATTTCATAGAGGCGGGAGCTATCGTAAGCACACCTACATGCGGTCCGTGTCTGGGAGGATATATGGGTATCCTTGCAGAGGGTGAGAGATGTGTTTCTACAACAAACAGAAACTTTGTAGGACGTATGGGACATATAGAGTCTGAAATATACCTGTCCAGCCCCGCAGTAGCGGCAGCCAGTGCGATAACAGGAAAACTTTCCCAGCCTTCAGAACTGTGATATACAGAGCGGATAAAAAGGCATCAAACATACTAATACAAACAACAAGAGGTGGATATATATGAATGCAAAAGGAACAGCTATAAAATACGGTGACAATGTGGATACTGATGTTATTATCCCCGCAAGATATCTGAACTCATCTGATCCAAAGGAGCTGGCACAGCACTGTATGGAAGATATAGATAAAGACTTTGTAAATAAAGTAAAGCCCGGAGACATTATGATCGGAGGGAAAAATTTCGGTTGCGGATCCTCAAGAGAGCATGCGCCCATTTCCATAAAGGCTTCAGGTATCAGCTGCGTCATTGCAGAGACATTTGCCCGTATTTTCTACAGAAACTCCATAAATATCGGATTGCCTATCGTGGAGTGTCCCGAGGCGGCTCAGGCCATAAAAGAAGGCGATGAAGTAGAGGTAGATTTTGATACCGGGATCATAACCGACAGGACTACGGGAGCTACTTTTCAGGGGCAGGCATTCCCTGAATTTATGCAAAAGATAATAAATGCAGAAGGGCTGATAAACTACATTAACAGCAAATAAAACGGATATGTCCGGACAACAGCTAAAATATAAACACCATAACAACATGTTTTCGGGTGTTGGCACTAATGAGGTAAATAAAAATGAAATACACAAGTACAAGAGACAATACAATACACATCAACGCTTCAGAGGCGATCTTAAAAGGTCTTTCAGATGACGGGGGTCTGTTTGTGCCTGAGGAGATACCCGGTCTTGATGTCACATTGTCGGATATGGCGCAGATGGATTATAAAGGAGTGGCTTATGAAGTCATGAAGGGCTTTTTGGATGACTTTTCTGAAGAAGAGCTTAAAGCCTGTATAGACGGGGCATATGATGAAAAGTTCGACACGCCGGAGATCGCTCCCTTAAAGAAAATAAGCGACGCTTATATTTTGGAGCTGTGGCATGGCAAGACCATAGCATTTAAGGATATGGCTCTTTCCATACTGCCGTATCTTATGACCACATCCGCAAAGAAAAACAATGTGACTGATAAGATAATCATCCTTACAGCTACATCAGGAGATACCGGTAAAGCTGCTCTTGCAGGATTTGCAGACGTGCCCGGCACAGGTATAATCGTGTTTTATCCCAAGGACGGAGTAAGCCCCATACAGGAACGCCAGATGGTAACGCAGAAGGGTGATAATACACATGTGGTAGGTATAAGAGGCAACTTTGACGATGCACAGACCGGGGTGAAAAATATTTTCAATGACAAAGAGCTGGCGAAAGAAATGGCAGAGGCAGGATTCAGATTTTCATCTGCCAATTCCATAAATATCGGACGCCTGGTACCCCAGATCGTGTATTATTTCTACGCTTATACCAGACTTCTTAAAGACGGGGTGATAAAAGACGGAGAAAAGATCAACTTTGACGTACCCACAGGCAATTTCGGAAATATCCTGGCAGCTTATTATGCTAAGCAAATGGGACTTCCCGTACATAAACTTATCTGTGCTTCAAATGAAAATAAAGTGCTGTTTGATTTCTTCAGAACAGGACAGTACGATAGAAACAGGGAGTTTATCCTTACAACATCACCGTCTATGGATATCCTTATTTCAAGCAATCTGGAGCGTCTTATTTTTAAAATTACCGGAAATGATGCCATAGAAACGGAAAAGCTGATGTCAGCCTTGAAATCTGAAGGCAGATACGAAATAACAGATGGCCAAAGAGAGATAATATCCGATTTCTATGGCAACTTTGCCACGGAAGAGGAGGATGACGCCACTATAAAGAGAGTATTTGATGAGGATGGCTATGTTCTGGATACCCATACGGGTGTGGCTGTAAATGTGTATGAGAAATACAGAAGAGAAACCGGAGACGAGGATACGGTTACTGTTATTGACTCAACTGCAAGTCCTTACAAATTTACCCGAAGTGTCATGCATGCCATAGATGCACAGAAGTATGACGGCGGTGAGGATTTTGAGTTGGTGGATGAGCTTGAAAAGATTTCCGGAATGAAGATACCGGCGGCTATAGAAGAGATAAGAAATGCTCCGGTCCTTCATGATATACAGTGTGATGCTGACAAGATGAAAGACTGTGTAAAGCATTTACTGGGAATGGATGACTAAATTTTTGTATTGTTTTTGTATTTTAATGAGTAAGGCGTCGAAAAAACGGCGCCTTTTATTTTTTACAAAAAAAAGATTAAAAAAGAAATACCGGACAGGTCGTCTATAAAGTCTTTTTGGCTTCGTAAAAGGTCAAAAATCCGTTGCATTTGTAATGGAAATGTAATATTATATTCAGATAATTCAGGATTTATAGAATTATTATGATTTTTGATTTAGATAGTAAGGAGTATGTCATGTCAGATAGTAATGAAACAAAACCCAAAACAGAAAGTGCCGGAGGCGGGGATGACAGCGAAAGGCATCATGTTCATGGTCATGCCGGAGAGATATCGGCTTTAGAACATGAGGAGATGCACCGCAATAATTACGCTCATGTGCACATACGCAATCATGGTCGTGTCCGGGTGCGTATCGCTACTGAAGAAGAGGTGAAGAAGGGCATAAGGTATATAGATGAGGATGTGGACAAAGAGCATACACATGGAGGTCATAGTCACACTCATGATCATGACAGCCACACCCATTCACATACTCATGAGGACGGGACAGTACATACGCACAGTCACGAAGAATGTTCAGTACATACCCATGGTCACGGACATACTCATGATCCGGCACACACAAAAAAGATTATAAACCGTTTCAGCAGGGCTATCGGGCATATGCAGCATATAAAACTTATGGTGGAAAACGGTACCGACTGCTCAGAGGTGCTTATACAGCTGGCTGCAGTGAAGTCGGCGGTAAACAATATCGGTCGTGAACTGCTCAAAGAACACGTGGCTCATTGCATAGTGGATGAGGCAAGGGAAAACAATTCTGATGCATTGGACATGCTCAATACAGCCCTTGACCAGTTTATGAAATAAATAAAGTAATTATAGAAAAAAAGTCTTTTCAAAATTGTTTTGGAAGGACTTTTTTTCTTGACTTTTGAGCCTTTATTTAATACGATTATAGGAACTATGTAAAGGAGTGGAAAGCGCGATGGTTTACAAAAAAGTATCACCGGATATGAATTTTTCCGATAGAGAAAAAGAGGTTGAGGAGTTCTGGAAAAAGAACGATATTTTTAGGAAAAGTCTGGAAAAAAACACCGGAAAAGAGATTTATACTTTTTATGACGGTCCGCCTACGGCCAATGGAAAACCCCATATCGGACACGTACTTACAAGGGTAATAAAGGACATGATACCCCGATACAGGACTATGAAAGGTTACTATGTGCCCAGAAAAGCAGGCTGGGACACACATGGTCTTCCTGTAGAGCTGGAAGTGGAGAAGGCTCTGGGACTTGACGGCAAGGAGCAGATAGAAGAGTACGGCGTGGAGCCGTTTATAAAGAAATGCCGTGAAAGCGTTTGGAAGTACAAGGGTATGTGGGAGGAGTTTTCCTCAAAGGTAGGATTCTGGGCTGATATGGACGATCCCTACATCACATACGAAAATGAATACATAGAGTCCGAATGGTGGGCATTAAAAGAGATATTCGACAAGGGACTGCTTTACAAAGGGCATAAAATCGTACCTTATTGCCCGCGTTGCGGTACACCCCTTTCATCCCACGAGGTAGCCCAGGGGTATAAAACAGTAAAAGAAAAGTCAGCCATAGCCAGATTCAGACTCATTGGAGAGGAAGAGGTGTATCTTCTGGTTTGGACCACCACGCCCTGGACGCTTCCGTCAAACGTGGCACTTTGCGTGAACCCCGAAGAGACATATATAAAGGCGAAAGCTGCCGACGGTTATACTTATATACTGGCCAAAGCACTTGCAGACAAGGTGCTGGCGGGTCTTGCTCCAAAAGATGAAGAGGGAAAGCCTCAGGGGCCTGACTATACTATTGAAGAAGAGTTTGCAGGAAAGGATCTTGAAAGAAAGGAATACGAGCCTCTTTTTGAATGTTCAGCCACAGAGGCGAAGGAACAGGGAAAGAACTCACATTTCATAACATGTGACGGATATGTCACCATGTCGGACGGTACGGGTATAGTCCATATTGCCCCGGCATTCGGTGAGGATGACTCACGTATCGGAAGAGCCTACGATCTTCCCGTGGTTCAGTTTGTAGACGGCGAAGGAAATATGACCGGGGAAACTCCCTATGCCGGAAAGTTTGTAAAAGATGCGGATCCCGAGATATTAAAGGATCTTAAGGTTTCCGGAAGACTGTTTTCTTCTCCCAAGCTCGAGCATGAGTATCCCTTCTGCTGGAGATGTGATACTCCTCTTATATATTATGCGAGAGAGTCATGGTTTATAAAGATGACGGAAGTAAAGGACGACCTCATCAAAAACAACAAAACGATCAACTGGATTCCTGAAACCATAGGAACGGGACGTTTCGGAGCGTGGCTTGAAAACCTTCAGGACTGGGGTATAAGCCGTGACCGTTACTGGGGTACGCCTCTCAATATTTGGAAATGTGAGTCCTGTGGGAAATTGCATTCTATCGGAAGTATAGAAGAGCTTAGAAAGAGATCTTCAGATTGCCCCGAAGACATAGAACTGCACAGACCCTATATAGACAGGATAGAGATAAGCTGTGATGATTGCGGCGCTAAAGCCAAAAGAGTTCCCGAAGTTATAGACTGCTGGTTTGACTCAGGTTCCATGCCTTTCGCACAGCACCACTATCCTTTTGAAAACGAAGAGGTATTTAAGAGCCAGTTCCCCGCAAGATTTATTTCCGAAGCAGTAGACCAGACCAGAGGATGGTTTTACTCACTTCTTGCCATCTCTACATTGCTATTTAATAAGGCACCTTATGAAAATGTAATTGTTCTGGGGCACGTTCTTGATGAGCAGGGACAGAAGATGAGTAAGTCAAAGGGAAATGCCGTAGATCCCATGGATGCCCTTGGTACCCATGGTGCAGATGCCATTAGATGGTATTTTTACGAGAATTCCATGCCCTGGCTTCCCAACCGTTTCTATGATAAAGCAGTTACAGAAGGACAAAGGAAGTTCTTATCCACCCTGTGGAATACATATTCGTTTTATGTACTTTATGCCAACATAGACGGGTTCGATCCTTCGGCCTACACCCTGGAAAAGGATAAGCTGGCCGTTATGGACAGGTGGATCCTTTCCAGACTGAATACGGTGATAAAAAACACCGATGCTTACCTGGAAGACTTAAAGATAACGGAAGCTGCCAGAGAAATGGAAGAATTTACAGATGAGCTTTCCAACTGGTATGTCAGAAGATGCAGAGAAAGATTCTGGGCAAAGGGGATGGAGCAGGATAAGATAAATGCCTATATGACTCTTTATACAGCCCTGGTGAAGTTTGTTAAGCTGGCAGCGCCCATGATCCCCTTTATGGCTGAAAGCATTTACTTAAATCTTGTGGGAAGTATAGATAAAAATGCTCCTGAAAGCGTACATCTTTGCGATTATCCCGAGGCTGACGAAGCATTTACGGATACACAGCTTGAAGCCAACATGAAAGAAGTTCTTTCAGTAGTTGTGCTGGGAAGAGCATGCAGAAATCTTACTGATATAAAGACCAGACAGCCTATAGGCACTATGTTTGTATCGGCGCCTTTTGCCCTGGATGATTTTTATACCGATATCATAAAAGACGAACTAAATGTCAAGACAGTGGACTGGAGGACAGATGTCTCCGAATATACACGTTATACACTTAAGCCGCAGTTAAAGACACTGGGACCCAGATACGGAAAGCTTATCGGCAAAATAAAGCAGGCGTTGGAGGCCATGGATGGCAGTAAGGCTATGGAGGAGATAGAGCGCACCGGAGTTCTTACCTTTGAAACAGACGGAGAAAAGATAGAGCTTGTAAAAGAGGATCTGCTTATTGGTATGACCCAGCAGGAGGGTTATACAGCACAGTCGGAAGGCGGTATAACTGTTGTATTTGATACGACCCTTACTCCCGAACTGATAGAAGAAGGTTACTTCAGGGAAGTGGTGAGCAAGCTTCAGACCATGCGAAAGGATGCCGGCTTTGAGGTTATGGACCGCATAGACGTTTTGATAGAGGCACCGGAGATCGAAGAGGCTCTCAAAAAGTACGAGGACAGACTAAAGACTATAGTTCTGGCAGATGACATCGTATATGAAGGTGTTCTTGCAGGCGAAGGCTTCAAAAAAGAATGGGATATAAACGGGAAAAAAGCTGTTATGACAGTAAAGAAAAAATAATAAACTTATTTTGAGAAAAGCGGGTGATATATATGAGTGATCTCAATTTAAAATATTTAAATATGCTGGCACATCAGTATCCTGATGTGGCGTCTGCCTCTGCTGAGATGATAAAGCAGCAGGCTTTGCTTGAACTGCCAAAAGGTACAGAGCATTTTATCTCGGATATACACGGAGAGCATGAGGCATTCTTTCACGTGATAAAAAACGCCTCCGGTGCCATCAGGAGAAAAATAGACGATGCACTGGGAGACGGAGTAGACGAGGAAGATAAAAAAGAGCTGGCTACGATCATATATTATCCGCAGGAGAAACTTGAGTTTATAAAACGGGTAGGAGGTCTCAGTGACGATGAATACGAGACCGTTATAAAACGTATGCTGAAAGTGTGCGGAAAGGCTATACAGAAATATCCGCGACTTGAGATATATGCAGCGCTTCCCGAGCGTTTTGTGGCTATTTTTGCAGAACTTCTGGGGGCTGATTTTCAACATCCCGACCGAGGGGCATATTATGAGTCTATGGTACAAAGCATAATAAATGACGGCAGGGCAGATGATTTTATCATTACCCTGGCTCAGCTTATAAGCCGTATGGCTATTTCAAGGCTTCACATTGTAGGAGATATATATGACAGGGGGCCGGGACCTCATCTTATCATGGACTTTTTGGATAAATACCACGCTTTTGATGTGCAGTGGGGTAATCATGACGTTGTCTGGATGGGTGCAGCCTTGGGACACGGACCGTGTATATGTAATGTCTTAAGGGCAAGTTTGCGCTACGACGGTCTGGACATAGTGGAAAATGGCTATGGCATAAATATGGATCCTTTAAGAGAGCTGGCAGAAAAATATTATTCAGATGATCCATGCGAATGTTATGCGATAAAAGGTCAGGAGATAAGCCTGGATCCCCAGACGCAGCTTACCATGAAGATGCATAAGGCTATATCGGTACTCCAGTGGAAGCTGGAAGGAAGTCTTGTAAAGGAAAATCCCGAGTTTTGCATGGACGGACGTGCCATACTGGAGTGGATAGACCAGGATAAGGGAACCGTTGTTATAGACGGACGCACACTTCCTTTAAAAGATTCCCTGTATCCTACAGTGGATCCCAGTGCGCCGTATGAGTTAAACAATGATGAAAAAGAAGTCATGGATACTCTTGGGATAAAGTTCAAAAACTGCTGGAGACTCAGGAAGCATGCTGAGCTTTTAGTAAAAAACGGCGGACTTTATAAAGCCTACAACGGCAATCTTATGTATCATGCATGTGTGCCTTTAAATGAAGACGGGACTCTTATGGAAGTACCTGTATATGGTAAGACCTACAAAGGCAAGGCATTATATGATATATTGGAAATGTATGTGAGAAAAGCTTTCAATTCGGGTGATGAAAATGACGTAAAGACCGGCGCCGACATTTTGTGGTTTTTATGGTGCGGTCCCGGTTCCCCTCTTTTCGGAAAGTCGAAGATGGCTACTTTTGAGCGTTATATCCTGGAAGATAAGGAATCTCACAAAGAAATAATGAATCCCTACTACAAGCTCCTGGACAGCGAAGAAACGGCACGTATGATCCTTGAGGAATTCGGTCTGGATCCCGACAGGGGCATTATAGTAAACGGTCATGTGCCCGTAAAGCACAGTAAGGGAGAAAATCCCATTAAAGCGGGAGGAAAGATCTTTATGATTGACGGAGGTCTTTCCAAAGCTTATCAGAAAGAAACGGGTATAGCCGGTTACACTCTTGTCTATAACTCTATGGGGAAGATATTGTCAGCTCATATGCCGTTTACGTCGGCGGTAGATGCTGTGAAAAACGGTGTGGACATTGTATCTGAAGAGGTTGCAAAGAGTTCCGAGCATGAAAGGATATTTGTAAAGGACACAACCGAAGGCAGTCAGATTAAAGAAAAGATACAGGATCTGCAGGATCTTATTGAAGCATACAGACTGGGCGTTATAAACGAAAGACGCTGATAAAGGTGATATAATATGGAAAAGTACGAATATTATGACGTTCATACTCATTTTTTGCCGGGGATGGATCTTGGATGTAAAGATATCAAAGATGCCATGCAGATGGTAAGAAGAATGGTAGAGCAGGGATGCATGGGCGTAATTGCCACTCCCCATTTTTATTCAAATGAGACTATAGAATCCTTCCTTAACAGACGGGAAGAGTCTTTTATGAAACTTACGGAAGAGATTAAGGAAAGTGAGATATCCGGCTTTGAGAAGGCTATATGTCTGGGAGCTGAGGTGGGCTATCATAAGTCTCTGATTTTCGAGCCACAGTTAAAAAAGCTCTGCCTCGGAAGATCTGACTATATCCTTTTGGAACTTCCCTTTGCAAAATGGGGTCCGGAGGTGTTGGAAAATGTGCAGAAGATGATGCAGGTTAGGGAAGTGGACATAATCATTGCCCACCTGGAGCGTTTCTTTGAGTATGGCAATAAAAAATACATAAACGAGCTTCTGAAGATGAATGTTATGATTCAAATGAATACCGAGCATCTGTTGAAGTTCGGGGCTTTCCGTCATGCGCTGGATATGATAAAAAACAAAAGGGTGGATATTCTTTCTACGGATTGCCACGGAACCTTTTTCTACCCGCCAAACATGGAACAGGCTCTGGCAAAAATGGTTAAGGCGGATCTGCAGACGGATATAGAGCGTATGCTGGAAAACAGTTATCTGGTGTACAACGCCTCCATGCGTGCTGCCCAGAGAATATAAAAAGTGCTTCATTGCAAATGCAAAATTTATACAGACAAAGGAGTTTAGATCATGAAAAAAGTTGAAGATTACATAAGAAGCATCCCCGATTATCCCAAAAAGGGGATAAATTTCAGGGATATAACAACAGTTCTGGGTGACCCGGAAGGATTGAAACTGGCTGTAGATGAAATGAACGCATTGCTTGAGGGAGTGGAATTCGATGTTGTGGCAGGCCCTGAAGCAAGAGGCTTTTTATTCGGTATGCCCATTGCTTACATGAACGGTAAAGGATTCGTACCCATCAGAAAAAAAGGAAAACTGCCGTATTTTACCATAGAGCAGGAATATGATCTTGAGTACGGTTCAGCCAGTATCGAGATACACAAGGATGCTATAAAGCCCGGCGAAAAAGTGGTTATCATAGATGACCTTATGGCTACGGGAGGCACGGCTGAAGCTATGGTAAAACTCATTGAAAAGCTTGGCGGTATTCCTGTAAAGATGATATGTCTTATAGAGCTTATGGGACTGAAAGGCAAAGATAGGCTGGGCAACTGCGAATTTGACAGTGTAGTAAAATACCCTGATGCGTGAGGAATGACAAGTTGACTGTTTGGATGATTTTGGCGGTGATAGCAG
>CAMOUW010000035.1 GCA_946626755.1 uncultured Clostridia bacterium | reverse complement strand
TTCTTGCAAAATCCGCCTTTGCAAAATAAAAGTCCAGAGAAATAAGAGTTTTTGAATCTCTGTACAGTGTGTCCGAGTGCTCTGAGCAAAATGCACTTAAGGATGCAAGTATACGCTCTATCTCCTTCTTTTCCTGAAGCTCAAGTTCACGTAGATCATTATTCAGGCTCACCACCGACTGCGGCTCAATAAAAAGAGTAGAACCCGTGGAAGATTTGTCGTGCAATATACCGGGTATTTTCGAACGGTTTCCTGCTCTGACCGGAAGACAGTACCTGTCGCCCCTCATGGTTACAATAGGCTCTTGAAGATATTCTCTCTGGTTTGAATTGAGTATGGCAAAAAGAGCAGACTGGATCTTATCACGAAAGCCGGCTTTTTGTTTTCTTATACTTCTCAATTCATCACTTGCATCGTCGCTTATTTCTTCAGGAGAAACAATGCATCTGCGTATCTCGTTTAAAAGAGGAAGAACGCAGTCCAGAGAATCAAAATAAGACGTAAGACTGTCATGGGTTTCTTCAAAATGTCCCTTTACCCGCGATGAAACCTCCAGAATATCAGCAAGATTCAAAAGCTCCGAACAGCTTAAAGAAGCCTGTGCTCCCAGGCGCTTGAGTTCTCCCGTTATATTTCGTGTACCCAGAAAAGAAGGCCGGCCTTTTTTAAAGATCCTCGACAGGGCGTCTCCCGTTTTATCAAGCTCAGACTGTATCCGGTCTATATTGTCCAGAGGAAGGATCCTGGAGCAAAGTTCTTTTGCGGGAGGACTGTCCGCAAATTGAGTGAGTCTTTCCGTTATTTTATTGTATTCAAGTGTATATAGCGCTTTTTTATTCATGTCATCTATTTTACTTTATTTTTCCGGAGTAGTCTATCACCAAATCACACATACGTCCTTTTTTGTTGTCGGATTACTACTTGAGATATATTAAATACATGGTATAATTAAAAAATGTAACGGAAAGGAGCGGATTTATGTTTTTTATTGATGATTTTAAGGAAGGTGACGTTGTACAGGGGGTTTATTTGTGCAAGTCCAAAACCTCAGGCAAATCTAAAAACGGGAATGAATATGAAAGCGTAGTTCTTATAGATAAAACCGGCAGTATAGACGCCAAGATATGGGAGCCCAACTCCCCCGGGATCAAAGAATTTGAGCCAAATGACTATGTCATGGTAAAAGGTCATGTAAATGTATACAACAAAGCATTTCAGCTTAAGATAGACACGGCCAGAAAGGCCGATCCCGGAGAGTACGTTGAGGCAGACTACGTGCCCACGTCCAGATTCGATACATCTGTGATGATGGAGGAATTGCGCGGTATTATAAAAAGCGTTAAAAATCCGTACCTGAACAAACTTCTGAACAGCTTTTTTAAGGAAGACAAAGAAATGGTCAGGCGCTTTATGACTGCTTCTGCAGCCAAAAGCGTACATCACGGTTTTGTGGGCGGATTACTTGAGCACACCCTCAGCGTGGCCAGACTTTGTGCAAAGATGTGCGAAAACTATGATTTTCTCAGCTACGATATCCTTGTTACATCAGCCATGCTCCATGATATCGGAAAAACAAGAGAGATATCTGCATTTCCCTTAAATGATTATACGGATGAGGGAAATATGATAGGGCATCTTGTTATCGGCTACGGTATGGTAAAGGAGAGGATAGCTGCTATAGATGGTTTCCCGGCAGCCCTTGCCCATCAGATAGAGCACTGCATCCTTTCCCATCACGGACAGCTCGAGTTCGGTTCTCCCAAGAAGCCGGCTACAGCTGAAGCTTATGCCTTAGCCGCGGCAGACAATCTGGATGCCCATCTTGAGACTTTAAGAGAGCTTTTTGAAACGAAAAATACCAACACATGGCTTGGATATAATAAATGGCTTGAGACAAATGTCAGAAGGACAGAGATCTGATTTATGTTAAAGAAAAATGATATTGTAAAAACGACTATTTGTGATTATACACAGGAAGGCCTTGGGATCGGAAAGATCGAGGGCTTTCCTCTTTTTATTAAGGACAGTGCCATAGGAGACGAGCTGGAGGTCAGGGTTACAAAACCGGGCAAAAGCTACGGGTATGCCAGGATAGAAAAGATGATCAGAGCATCAGGCGACAGGACCGATCCGGTATGCCCCCATTCCAAAAGGTGCGGCGGATGCCGGATCAGACATATTTCCTATGAAGCCCAGCTGGCATGGAAAAAAGACATGGTCGAAAATGTTATGCGGCGTGTAGGTAAAGTCACGGCCGGTGAAGATTATGAGCTTATGCCTGTTGTCAGGGCAGAAAAAAAAGACAGGTACAGAAACAAAGCCCAGTATCCGGTCGGGATGACTGAAAAAAACGGTAAGAAAGAAATGATCACCGGATTTTTTGCTGACCGTTCACATGATGTGGTTGCTTGTGAGGATTGTCTTATAGAACCTGAGAAAAATGCCGTGATCCTGGGGATTATCCGGGACTTTGCCGCAGAAAAAGGCATAAGCGTATACGATGAAAAAACCGGCAGAGGACTGCTGAGGCACATACTTATCAGAAACGGCTTTTTTACGGGCGAGATCATGGTATGTCCCGTGATAAATGCGCATACAGATAAAGAAAAAGAATATAGCGTAATGTATGAGCTGGCAGAGATTCTTTCGGGTATTGAAGGGATCGTCTCCGTTATGCTGAATTTTAACAGCCAAAAGACTAATGTTATTCTCGGAGATAAAGAAAAGCTTCTTTACGGAAAGTCATTTATACAGGACAAGATAGGGGATAAGCTTTATAAGATTTCCGTATCTTCCTTCTTTCAGGTAAATCCGGAGCAGACATTAAAGCTGTACGAAAAAGCTCTGGAATATGCGGATTTAAGCGGGAAAGAAACTGTATGGGATCTTTACTGTGGTACAGGTACCATTAGTATTTTTTTGGCGCAAAAAGCAAAGATGGTATACGGCGTGGAAATATCCCGTGCCGCAGTAAATGATGCAAAAGAAAATGCACGTGTGAATAATGTAAATAATGCTATATTCTTTCAGGGAAAGTCAGAAGACATAGTCTTGGGAAGTGTCCCGGATGACAAAAAGATCGTGCTTTCCCCGCCGGATGTGATCGTTGTGGATCCTCCCAGAAAAGGGTGTGATGAAGAGCTTCTGAAGACCATAAAAGCAAGCGGGGCGAAAAAGCTGGTATATGTTTCCTGCAATCCTGCCACACTGGCACGTGATACAGCTATTCTTTCCGGATACGGCTATAAAATACGCCGTCTGACTCCCGTAGACATGTTCCCGCACACCACAGGGGTAGAATGTGTAGCTGAATTTATCAACCTTTGACTAAAGCACCTGTTTTCGTATATAATACAAAGTTGAAGTATTGTGTTTCACTATTTCACTATATGGGAGGAAGCTATGGCTGAAAAGACGGAAATCGAGGTTCTTTTGGACGGACGCATTTATAAAGTGTCCGGATATGAGAGTGTTGAGTACATGCAGAAAATAGCCAACTATATAAATGCAAAGGAGCGTGACCTGAAGGCCAACGGCAACTACAACCGTATCCCCAATGCCTTAAGGTCTTACCTTATGTACATAAATATAGCTGACGACTATTTTAAGGCGAAACAGGAAGCCGAAGCCTTAAGAGCAGAGGTGGAAAGAAAAGACAAGGAGCTTTACGGTATCAAGCACGAAGCGGCAGAGCTTCAGACAAAGATATCCAGGCTGAAGAAAGGTGAGGATCCGGAAGAAGCTACGCATGCAGAGAGGACAACCGGCGGGGCTATTGAAAACCACGGATTCCATCCCAAAAAGCAAAAAGGAAACCGGGATGCCTGAAAAAATAAGGCGTGCTGAGCTGCTTGCGCCGGCCGGCAATATTGAGATATGCAAAGCTGTTATAAATGCAGGTGCGGACGCTGTCTACCTTGGAGGGGAAATGTTCGGTGCCAGGGCATATGCGGGCAACTTGAATGAATCTGAGATCATAGCAGCCATTGACTATGCTCACTTAAGAGGAGCAAAGATATACCTAACGGTAAATACTCTTCTCAAAGAAAAAGAGATGCCGTGCCTGTTGCCGTTTATAAAGCCTTTTTATGAGGCCGGACTGGATGCTGTGATCCTTCAGGACTTTGGTGTATTAAAGCGCATAAGAGAGGTATTTCCCGGGCTTCCGGTGCATGCAAGTACCCAGATGGCGGTTATGAACAGCAAAGCAGTATCGTATCTGCAAAGCTGTGGTGTCAAAAGAGTAGTTCTTCCCAGAGAGTTGACTCTTGAGGAGATAAAAGAAATATCTGACGACACGGGAGCCGAGCTGGAAGTCTTTGTGCATGGTGCCCTTTGTTATTCTTATTCCGGTCAGTGTCTCTTTAGCTCATCTAAAGGAAACCGCAGCGGCAACCGAGGTACATGTGCCCAGCCCTGCAGACTCCAATATTCTACGCAAAAAGGGACAAAGCGTATATTAAGCCCCAGAGATATAGCGGCCTTAAGCTTGCTTCCTGATATTTTGGATGCGGGAGCATACTCCCTGAAAATAGAAGGACGCATGAAAAATGTGTATTACGCAGCGGGAGTGACAGCTATATATAGAAAATATCTGGATCTTTGTCTTGAAAACAAATATACAAAGGTTTCGGATGATGATATGCGTGACCTGTTGGATCTGTACAACAGAGGGTCTTTTTCTAAGGGTATGTTTACCGGTGACAAAGGAAGCCGGCTTATGTCCATGGAACGGGCGAAGCACCGCGGGACAAAGGCTCTGAGAGTAGAAAAAAACAGATCGGGTCATATTACATTTACAGCACTGGAGGATATACACGGCGGTGATGTGATAGAGATAGACGCCGACAATTCATTTACATGCGGAGCGGAAGTCGGAGAGGGCAAAAGCTTTGAGATGGATCTTTCAAGACGCTTCAACCTGCCGCCCGGCAGAGAACTCTACCGCATGAACAATGGGGCACTGCAAAGATATATAGATGAAAGTTTCGTGAAAATACAAAGAAAAGCGCCGGTTGATATGGAGATGGTGCTGAAAAAAGGCAGTGAAGCACATTTAACTTTAAAACATATGCCCACCGGTACACAGACCGAAGTGTCGGGGGAGACGGTACAGGAGGCTGCCAGCCGGCCTATGGAGCCGGAGGATATAAAAAAACGGCTGAAAAAACTGGGTGATACACCATTTGAGGCAGGCAGGGTGGATGTGATCTCTGACCCGGATGTTTTTGTGTCTGTAGGAGGGCTAAATGCCCTGCGGCGTCTTGGGGCAGAGGGTTTAGAGAAAAAAGTTACAAATTTCTACAAAAGAGAACCTGTTTTATTTGATAATCATGAAAAAAATGATATAATAACCGGGTGTTTGTCTGAATTTAAGGGTTACACAGCCCTTGCCTTTTCGAAAGAGCAGTTGGAAAAGCTTACAAAAAGCGAAAAGATAAAGGGGATCTATGTATCCTTTCATTTGATAAGTGACAAAGGTTTTGCACAGCAAAAAGTATCAGAGATAAAAGAAGCCGGGAAAGAAGCGTTTCTTGCCCTGCCTTACTTTTACAGACAGCGTCACCAAGATACTTTCGAAAGCTTTCTTCAAATGTCGGACTTGTCCCTTTGGGACGGCATACTTGTAAGGAATCTGACACAGCTGCAGACAGTAGGCAGCTGCCGCAAAGACTTGGGACTGCAGGTGCGTATCGACTCCACAGTTCCGGTGTATAACAGGGAGGCGTCACGCTTTGTCAGGGCATATGTGGAACAGGCCGGATTTGAAGCGGGATGTATGACACTGCCGGAGGAGCTTTCCTTTGAAGAAATGAAGGCTCTTTATGAAGAGATGCCCGCGGAGCTGGTTTGTTACGGAAAAACAGTTCTGATGCAGTCCGAACACTGTGTGAAGAAAAATCTCGGTATTTGCGACAAACAACCCGGGGTTTCGGAGTTTGACGGGTATGCTGCATACAGCTTTTGCGACTATTGCAACAGTATCATTTTAGACAACAGGCCATTGGATCTTTTAGACCGGACCGTGGATATTAAAGAACACGGACCGGCTTATCTCAGGCTTGACCTGACGACGGAAAACGCCTTTGAGACCGAAGAGGTACTCCGAGCCGTCGAAGGTATAAAAAGCGGTATAAAAGGATATACCGGAAGATTTACATCAGGTGTAATTTGATTTTTTTGGAGGACAAAAATGGATTTTGCCGGAGTAGCGAGATATATATTTATGGGTCTTATCGCTATTTTTACTCTTGTTGCATTCGTTGGTTCCACCACGACTGACAAGCGGGGACTCAGAGGTATATACGCCGTGCAAAATGTTATTACTTTCGTCATTCACCTTATAGGATACTTAGTCCTTTACATGGGTGCCAATGACATGAAGTATATCATTTTGTACATTTGTGAATTTGCACTATTATTTGCCACGATAGTGGTATACGACGTGGCTTATCCGAAAGCATCCCGTATATTGGTAAACAATATGGTGCTTTTGGAGGCTATCGGTTTTATTATGATAGCAAGGCTGAATTACGACGAATGTGTCAGACAGTTTATACTTGGATGTATAGGTACCGTCATCACATTCTTCGTGCCGGCCTTTCTTAAAAATGTAAGACAGATGAGGAACTGGGGCTGGATATTTGCAGCGGTTGGTTTTGCACTTCTTGTGATACTGCTGGTGGCAGGACGTACAGACTACGGTGCCAACCTTGCGATAGAGTTTGGACCGGTCAGGCTGCAGCCTGCTGAGTTCGTTAAGATACTCTTTGTACTATTTATAGCCTCGATGTTCAACAAACTGACGAACTGGAAACAGATACTTATAGTATCCGGTATCGCATTTGCCCATGTTCTTATCCTGGTAGTATCCAGAGACCTGGGTGCCGCACTCATATTCTTCGTGGCGTATCTGGCGATGCTGTATGTTGCTACAAGAAAGGTATATCTGTTTTTGGGAGGCATAGGTGCCGGTATTCTGGGCGGATTTCTTGCAACCAAGGTGTTTTCCCACGTTCAGAGGCGTTTCGATATATGGCGTGATCCATGGAAGGACGTACACGGTAACGGATGGCAGATAGCCCAGTCACTGTTTGCACTTTCAGCCGGAGGCTGGATGGGCGTCGGACTCGGCAAAGGTATGCCGGGTCTGGTGCCCTGGGTGGATCAGGATATGATGATCTCAGCTATAGCTGAAGAAATGGGTATGATATTTGTAATAGCACTTATACTTGTATGTCTTTGCAACCTTTTCCTGATGATGGGTATCGCATCCAGATGTAATACACTTTTCTACAGGCTTGTTGCAGTAGGACTGGGTGCGACTTACGGTATCCAGATATTCCTGACAATAGGAGGAGCTATAAAGCTTATTCCTCTTACAGGTGTGACCCTGCCATTCGTCAGTTACGGAGGAAGCTCGCTTATTAGCTCTCTTATAATGTTTGCCCTGATCAACGGCATGTATACGATGCGTAAAGAGTGATTTTTATGAGGTATTTTCAGTGGATCGTAAAGATAATAACAACAATATAAACAACAAAGATGATGTTACCAGAGTTATAAATAAAAAAGAGGGTTATAATGAGTCCGGCTACAGTTATGACAAGGGATTTAACGATTCAAAAGAGCCCTTTGGCAGTGACAGTGTTTCTTCAGGTTCCAAAAAGAAAAAACGCCGTAATCTGGAGACCAATGTTATAGCAGCCATTTTTGCAGGGCTTTTTGCAGTAATGATAATCTATCTTTTAAATTTTACTGCCAAAGAGGCACCGACTCTGGCAAACAGCCCGTATGACAAGCGTAATACCACCACGGCACCGCCCAATCCCATAAGACGCGGTACCATATTTGCAGAAGACGGATCTGTCCTTGCGGCGACGTATCTCAATGAAGACGGCAAAGAGTACAGATCATATCCCAAGGGGGCTCTTTTTGCAGTACCCGTAGGTATGGAACGAGGTGGCGGAAGCGGTATCGAAGGCGGATATTTTGAGGATCTTCAGACAGCTACCAACAATATCGTAGTGGATGAAGAGGCTGCCGATATAGAAAAGACTGAGTATAAGGGAAATAATGTATATACTACATTGAAGCCTTATCTGCAGCAGGCGGCATATGACGCGCTGGGAGATGAAAAGGGAGCTATCATAGCCATGGAGCCTTCTACCGGAAAGATCCTTGCCATGGTTTCTAAACCCACCTATGATCCCAATAAGGGCGGTACCGATTATGAAGAATGGGCTGCCAACAACGGAGAGGACTCGGTTCTTATAAACAGAGCTACACAGGGTCTTTATCCTCCCGGCTCCTGTTTTAAGATCCTTACTTCCCTTGAGTATCTGAAGGAAGAGGAAGAAAACTTCGAAGGATTTAATATACACTGCAGCGGCAGTACCCATCCGGACGGCGGAGCCAGGATAAATTGTCAGTGGGCTCACGGAGACCAGAATATAGACAGATCATTTGTGAATTCATGTAACGTGGCATTTTCCACCATCGGTCTGAGGCTGGACAGACAGTCCTTCAGACAGTTAGCGGAGAGCGTAGGCTTTAATACCGAATCGCCTCTTGATGAAATAGAGACAAGCCAGAGTAAGTTCTATCTGGATGGCAACTCTGAAATGAATGAAGTACAGTACGTTTCCTTCGGACAGGGAAGCACACTTACCACACCTTTGCAGACAGTGCTTACGACAGCTATGATCGCAAACGGCGGAAATATGATGAAGCCTTATATGGTGGACAAAGTAGAGTCACCTGACGGTGATACCGTGAAGTTCAATGTGCCCATGATACACAGGGCAGGCATCGCTACCAAAGAACAGGCAGACAGGATAGGTAAGATGATGTTTGAGATGGCCTCCAGTCTGGATGATGTATTTGGTTCAAATCCTTATAAGATAGCAGGTAAGACAGGTACGGCCGAGTACGAGAACAACAGCGACAAGGCACATATGTGGTTTACATGCTTTGCGCCCTATAACAATCCCAAGATTGCAGTAGTATGCATCATGGAAAGAACAGATATTGACCACACTAAGGCTACCACAGCATGCAGAAAGGTAGTCAGTGCTTATTTAGGAGAATAAAAGAGAAAAGTATGTCAGAAAAAAATACATTCGTAACCAAAGAACAGATAGAAGAAATAGCAAAAACATATCCCACGCCCTTTTATCTTTATGACGAAAAGGGTATCAGGGACAATGCAAAAAAGGTAAATGAGGCTTTTGCATGGAACCATGGCTTTCGCGAGTATTTCGCCGTAAAAGCCACACCAAACCCTTTTATACTAAAGATATTAAAGGAGTACGGCTGCGGAGTGGACTGCGCATCCATAGCGGAGCTTAAGATGGCGGCTGCCTGCGGGTTTAAAGGCGATGAGATCATGTTTTCATCAAATGATACACCCAGGGAGGATTACGCCTACGCTCACAAAATCGGAGCCATTATAAATCTTGACGACATAACACATATAGATTATCTTGAGAGCATAATCGGTCCCGAATTTCCGGAAGTCATGAGCTGCAGATACAACCCCGGCGGTGTATTTAAGATGGGCAATGATATCATGGACAATCCGGGGGATGCCAAGTACGGAATGACTCATGAGCAGATGATCGAAGCATTTACAAGGCTCAAGGAAAAGGGTGTAAAGAAATTCGGTATACATGCCTTCCTTGCCAGCAACACAGTGACCAATGACTACTATCCCACACTGGCGGCACAGCTTTTTGAGCTGGCAGTAGAGCTTAAAGATAAGTGCGGTGTGGATATAGCCTTTATAAATCTTTCAGGAGGCGTAGGTGTGGCATATAAGCCCGACCAGCCCTCAAATGATATCGGAGTTATCGGAGACGGTGTAAGAAAGAAGTATGAAGAGGTGCTTGTAAAGGCAGGCATGGGTGATGTAAAGATATGTACCGAGATGGGACGCTTTATGCTGGCGCCCTACGGTGTTGTGGTTACAAAGGTAATCCATGAAAAGCACATATACAAAGAGTATATCGGAGTGGATGCATGCGCGGTAAATCTCATAAGACCCGCCATGTACGGTGCATATCATCATATCACTGTACTGGGTAAGGAAGGTGCCCCGGAAGATCATACATATGATGTGACCGGTTCTCTTTGTGAGAATTCCGATAAGTTTGCGGTGGACAGAAAGCTGCCGGAGATAGAGATAGGAGACTATCTTGTTATCCATGATGCCGGAGCCCACGGATATTCCATGGGATACAATTACAACGGCAAACTCAAATGTGCTGAGCTTCTTCTAAAAGAGGACGGTTCTGTGCAGATGATAAGACGTGCAGAGACTCTTGATGATTATTTTGCCACATTTGATTTCTGTGATATTTTGAAAGATCATGAAGATTTATAAAAATTATTATGCAGGGGACACTGCAAAAAAGTCTGCAAGAAAGATCATACGCGGACTTGAAAAAAAAGATTTACAGCCCGGGGTGTATGTTATCACCCTTCCCGAGGGAGATAACAATGTTCTTGAGATTATCCCGGCCTTTGTTTTAAAATACCCTTTCTTTCTTGAAAGAAGAAGAAAGCTGCAGATAGTGGGAGTAGCGCAGGGAAGGACAGAGGCTGTTATGCTTACGGCAAAGATAGTACAGGATACATACAATACAACCGGCGGATTTGATGTAGAGTGTTTTATGGCAGAACATAAGAAATAAAATTTGGAAGGCAAGACAGGGTTATATGTATGGTTGTACTGATCATATTAAAGATTATAGGAATAATCCTTGCGTGCGTGGCAGGGTTTCTTATTTTTGCCCTTGTCACGCCTTTGACATATAAGGCCGAGGCGGAGTATCACGACAAGTTCAGTGCCGAGGCACAGGCTTCATGGATCCTGGGTTTGGTCAGGATATATGCCAATTACATTGAAAAGCCAAGAGTACTTGTGAAGGTTCTCTTTTTTACCGTATTCGACAGCGAAAAGCCGAGAAAGAAAAAGAAACGTAAAAAGAAAAAAAGAGGGAAGAAAAGAAGAAATCTTAAAAATAAAACCCCACGCAAAAAAGAAAAGACTGAGCTTTTTGACATAAATGAAGATGCGGATGACGAAGATAAAAGCCCGATGGAGCGTATCTGTGACAAGATCGCTTCCATACTGTCATCCATAGCGGATTGGATGCGTAAAGCAAACGAAAAGATAAAGGTCTTTGCAGTCTGGCTGGACGAGGATCATCGCCGTCTTATATCCTTTCTGTGGGCAAACGGCCTTAAGATCTTCAAAAAAGTCAGACCTAAAAAGTTTTCTTTAACAGGAAGAGGCGGAACGGGAGATCCCTTCTGGACAGGGCGCATCACAGGGTGGACTTCCATACTTATCGGTATGCTGGGGCTGCCTGGAGTCAGATTCGAGCCTGATTTTGAAGAAAAGGTTCTGGATCTGGATGTACAGGCAAAGGGTCACTTTTTTGTCCTGCCTGTGGCATTGATTGCCCTCAGGATATACAGAAACAAAGACTTCAGAAGATTTATCCTGAAGAAAAAGAAATAAGCGGTATTTTACAGACTATATACGATACAAAGCCAATATGTTATTATATTTTTATGTTTATATGTAACAAAATATATGATTAGGAGGATCAGCTATGTCGGACAGGGATGAAAGAAGGACCCGTGAGACCTTTGAATTTGAGGAAGAGTACAGTAGCAATAATAATACGACCGAGCCCTCAAACGGATTTAGCAAGACCGTAAGATCACTTGTGGAAGGGATGGACACGTTTATCTCCGCGAAAACAGTTCTCGGAGATCCGGTGCAGATAGATGACACTATCGTGCTTCCCCTGGTGGATGTTTCCTTCGGGGTGGGAGCAGGTGCTTTCGGAGGTTCACAAAAGAACATAAACGGCAATTCCGGCGGAGGTATGCACGGTAAGATGTCACCTTCAGCGGTTCTTGTGATCAAGGATGGGGTTGCAAGAGTGGTAAATGTAAAGGATCAGGACATGATCTCTAAGGTTATGAATGTTGCTCCTGATGTAATAGATAAGTTCTCCGGGCTCGTAAAGAGCAAGGGGTCGGACAAATCCTCAAAGCATCATGAAAAAAACGGAAATGATGCTGTATAACTTCTAAAACCGGACTACGGGGGGTTCTATATGGATAATAATATGAATAATGGCAACAACAATAATAACAATACAGGCAATACCACAGGAGGAAGCAATTCCGGAGAGAACAAATGCAGCTCCTGCGGCCGTCCGGAAAGCTCCGTGGGACGTCTTATACATCTGCCCAACAATATGAACCTTTGTCAGGAATGTATGAGGCGTTCCGTCGAAATGATAGGCAACATGTGGAACGAGATGAATCCTGATATTATGGGATTTGGCACTCCGAAGGATTTTCAGGAGAAGGAAGCTAAAAAGGAAGAGCCCAAGACCGATTTCGATGCGGATGATTCCATTATCGAGATGCTGAAGGATTTTAAATCTATCCCCATGCCTCATGAGATAAAGGCTATGCTGGATGATTATGTCATAGGACAGGACAAGGCCAAAAAAGTACTTTCCGTAGCGGTATATAATCATTACAAGAGACTGTCTACAAGATACAAAGACAGCCTGGCGGCTGATGAGATCCGCAAGAAAAACAAAAAGCTTACGGAAGAAGAGGTAAAGAAGATGGTGGCTGACAGCTCTGACGATCCGTTCGCGGATGTGGAGCTGGAGAAGTCCAATATCCTTATGCTCGGTCCTACGGGAAGTGGTAAAACTTATCTTGTAAAGACACTTGCACAGCTTCTTAAGGTACCTATCGCCATAGCCGATGCCACTACCCTTACAGAGGCGGGCTATATAGGTGATGACGTGGAAAGCGTGGTATCGAAGCTCCTTACTGCAGCCGGCGGAGATGTGTTTAAGACCGAATGCGGTATCGTATTCGTGGATGAGATAGACAAGATCGCAAGAAAGGCTGATGAAAGAGCCAGAGATATCAGGGGGGAATCGGTTCAGCAGGCTATGCTCAAGCTTCTCGAGGGAAGCAAGATAGAGGTGTCTACCGGAGGCGGCAAGATGAGTTTCATGGCTGCCATGGGACAGACCAAGACTATAGACACAAGCAACATCCTTTTTATCTGCGGCGGTGCTTTTTCAGGGCTGGATGAGGTCATAAAGAAGCGTCTGACGACCAGTGCATCTATAGGATTCAATTCTGATCTTAAGGATGCCTTTGATCATGATGATGACATATTGCAGCAGACTACTACGGAAGATCTCAGGGAGTACGGTATGATCCCTGAGTTTATCGGAAGACTGCCCATCATGTATGCCCTTCATCCCCTGGACCGTGATATGCTGGTACGTATACTCAAGGAGCCGAAGAATTCCATTGTCAGACAGTACCAGAAGCTGTTTAATATAGACGGGGTAAAGCTGGAGTTTAGTGATTCGGCTCTGGAAGCCATAGCAGACCAGGCTCTGAAAAAGAAGACAGGAGCCAGGGCCCTCAGATCTATCATAGAAGCCCTGATGACTGACCTTATGTATGAGATACCTAAGGACAGAAATATCGGCAGAGTTATAATAGATGAGGATTTTGTAAATAAAAAAGGCGGTCCCAAGGTAGAGATGAGAGACGCCAATATGCTCGGGGGCCCGGTAATAGCAGGCTCTCTGGAAGTTAATAAATGATAATGATCAGGTTTTGATCTGTCTGTATTTTTGTAGAAGATCCGTTCGAAAGAGCGGGTCTTTTTTTCTATTCTTAGTATTGTTTTAAACCTTAAATATTTAGCAAAAAAAGTAAAAAAAATGTGTTTATAGTTTGAATAAAATGTTTTTTTTAGTTGACTGTGCAGGGGGGTGAGCTATAATAAAATATGTAGTAGTATGCCTTGTACGGGGTTGTGATCGAAAAGATGCAACGGTTACAAAAGTAAAATCTGACAATATAGTTGTCCTGATTTTTGTCTGTTCCATTGGGAAAGGAGGCAGACAGCAAGCAAGGCATGTGGTCCCGTGAATAATGAGCGCACATGCTCTGAAAGGAGATGATGAAAAGCACTAATAGTACTATTGTCAAGGAAGGTCTGAGGTCTCAGGCCGGGCAATTGATTTAAGCGGTTTTCGGAAACTTAAATTGGTGAGGTATTGATTTTGTTAATTGACACTAAAACGATATGAAAGAAAGGAATTTTTATGGAAACAGAAACTAAGAAAGGAAGGGGTCCGATCCTGCGCTGGCTGGCGGTGCTGCTTGCTGTGTTTGTGGCTGCGACTACGATATTTGTGTCGAATCCGGGCATGGCAAGAGCAGATGATGGTGCACAAACCATGGCAGCGGTTGGTCTTAACAAGAACACAACACCTACTCCGCCTTCAAGCAACAACGGAAATGTAACTATAAAGAAGACTTCCCATACTACAGGATCTATTCTTCCGGGTGCCAAGCTTCAGATACTCAATGAAAATAAGCAGGCGGTTGTTGTAGATAATATAACAACAACTTCATCACCGCTTACATATGAGTTGGAGCCCGGAACATACTACTTACATGAGGTGGATCCGCCTGCAGGATATAAGAAAGCAGATGATGTAAAGTTTGAGGTAGTGTCCGGGACCACGAAGCTTTCAGGTGATGTTCTTGGTAAGCAGTATACTGAAGCAACTGCAGAACCAAAATTCGGATATCCTATTACTGTTCAGAAGGACGGTAAAGAATTTCTGGCATACTGTATCAACAAGGATAGAACCCTGGATGTTGAAGGTGGTTATTATAATTCATATCTTGACAATGAGATAGTCGATTTTAATAATCCGGACGGAAGCGGACGCCCTCTTTTTGACGGTGCTAATGTCACGCCGAAAGAGGCGCAGAACAGAATAGAGAAACTTAAAAAAGTAGTATTTGCCGGATATCCATTTGATATCGCAAGTATATCCAAAAATGTGAAATACAACGGGAAATCATTTTCTGATCTTCCTTACGGAAACGGCTACTTCTACCAGACTACCCAGGGTGTCATTCACGATATCATGAAAGGTAATCCCAAGGGTACAAGCCGTCGTAACAGCAACAATTCCGAAGGCCCGGTGTCAGAGGCTTATGATAGGCTCTGGGCTTTGGCTCATGATGAGGATACTACATCCACAGTGATCATTCCCGATAGCTATCATCTTCAGTTCTTTGTATGGAATGGTAAGTCCGTAAACGGAACCCAACCATCAAAGTCATTCCAGAACCTGATAGGAGTAAATCCTATCGTGTCTGTAGATGTCATGATGGAGGACGAAACAGATGATATCCCTGCAGGTGAATTGCAGCCTGCGACACTTACCCTGAATGCTTCAAAGGTGTTTGAAGGTGGTAGTTTTGCAGATGAGCAGTTTAGTTTTGAACTGAGTGGTGACGGTATCAATACACCGCTGACATACACTACGGATAAGAATGCAAGCTACACGGGTGGTTTTTCATTCGGACCTTTCACATATACTGAGGCGAAAACTTATAAATACACTCTCAAAGAAATCGTACCTAATAACAAGAATAACAGCATTACCTATGATGAAGCCGTTAGAGAAATCGAGGTTAATGTTGTAAATCGTAACAACCGTCTTGTAATTGATTCTGTAACTGTTAAAAAAGCAGGTGAAGAGGATAAAGAACTGACTATAACAAGGTCCGCCGGCAATGCACAGGATAGCATGGGTGAAACGGTTCTTATTACATCCAAGGTTAACGGACCATATTATCAAAACGGAGGCAATGCTTACACAACTGATGATATCATGGTTGGCAACAATGTGGGCTTCTGTATAGATCCCGACGTTCGTACTCCCAATGATTTAGACGTTGTTTACACAAATACGACTTCAACAGTCTATTCAAAATATGATGTGTCTGTAGCAGAATACACAGGAGCTCAAAGATATAAGAAGATCGATCTGATCAAAAAGCTTATATACTTCGGGGCGGGACATGATGGCGGAAATGGCGAGTTGGTTAAATATATAATGAACGACTTGAGCAAGACCGGCGGTGTGGAATATACACAGGCTACTGCTGAAGAACTTCTTCGTCACTGCACAGAGGATCTTATAAATGAGATCATCATAGAGCGCAGAGACGGTATTAAATATATTGACAGCTATTTCGATAAAACTAACGGCGAACCCAAGATTGATTCTGATGAAGCTAAGGTTATGGGTAAACTGTGGGCAAAGGCTATAGATGATTCAAACACAAATGATGTAAATGGTCAGATGGCTGTAAAAATTTACACAACTACCACAACCTATGCTGATGAGAATGATAACTATAAGATCAAGACATATCAGCCTATCATAACAGCTACATTTGCGCCTGAGGTAGCAGAGGTAACGATTGATCCGTTTACCAATGTTCTTGAGAAGAAGGGAAGCCTGAAGATCAAGAAGACATTTGCCGGAGCAACGTTAACTGATGCCGAGAAGAATGCGCTTACATTTACAATATACGGCAAGGATATCAATCCCGACGGTGAGAATAAAGATGAGCTTACCGTTGGATACGATAAGTTTACCAATGGCGAATTAGTTATTGGGAATCTTCCTGCAGGTGAGATGTACAGGGTTCAGGAGAACAACGCTGCAGGTTTAAGTGTTAAGTATGGGCTTGAGTCGTCAACCGGAAACGGTACACAAGTGTCTGGCGAGACAGTAAGTGACGATACAGTAGAAGTGGCCTTTACGAACACATATGTTGAGCCGACAATCGGCACAACAGCAACACCAGCTGCTGAAAATGACACGTCACTTGCGGTTTCGCAGTCAGTTCAGATTAAGGACGTTATCTCATATAAGAACCTTAAGCCGAATACAGAGTATACCCTGAGCGGTGAGCTTCATAAGAAAACCGCAGAGGGAACAGACGGCGGTACGGTAACAGTTACAAAAGCAGTGGTAGAGGGAACGGAAGGTCTTACCTTCAAAACCCCTGCAGCTGAAAGCGGAAAGTATCTTGTAGACGGAACAGTGACAGTGATCTTCACGATAGATACAACAAAGCTTGCAGGAAATACGCTTGTAGTATTCGAGAAAGTATCTAAGGACGGCCGGGAGATAGCAGCGCATGCAAATATCAATTACGCCGCCCAGACAGTAACAGTAGATAATCCTAAGGTAAAAGTAAAAGCCACAAAGAAGTGGATGGACGGCGAAAGTGCAGTAAACGCACCCGCCGGCGCAACAGTGA
>CAMOUW010000034.1 GCA_946626755.1 uncultured Clostridia bacterium | reverse complement strand
TTGGGAAAAATACGAATATTTATCCGCTTTCCTCCGTGCGTGGAGTTGTGCCGGAGAACTCCATCTATAAGGATCGCGGGGAGATTATTGATAAGGTATAAAAAAGGTGTTGACAAATATCGGCGGTAGTGGTAGTATATCCAAGTCGGTATTTTTTGCAGTCGTGGCGGAATTGGCAGACGCGTCAGACTAAGGATCTGGTGAGCATTGCGCTCGTGAGAGTTCAAGTCTCTCCGACTGCACTTTATTTTTGGAAGACGGCTTCGGCCGTCTTTTTTTCTTTTTATTGTTGTTTTCGTGATCAGTGTTTTTCAATTTGTAATTCTATCTGTATATAATATATGCTGATCAAGGATGTTGCAGAGTTATTTAGTGACAAGGAACCGTAAGTAAAGAATACAGGAGATCATTTGGGGTATTATAATTATGCAAAGAGTTTTTATTTTTGTTTCGGCTGTGGCTGCAACAGCTGCAGTATTATCGGCCTGCGGGACCTCAGTGGATATTTCCACACAAGATGTTACGGAAGAACAGACTGTTTCGGTGGGCACATCTGAGGCGACATCTGTCCCGGTGGAGATGACTACGCCTTCTGTTACGTTGTCCGACGGTCACGGATATGTGATTTCCAATGTCATAGATCAGAGAACTACAAGCTTCGGAGATATGGGATGCGGAGGGGCAGCGGGACTTATGGCGCTGCAGGCGCTTGGATTTCTGACTGATAAGGATACGGATGAGGAGTATTCTTCCTTTTGGAGCACAGTACCCAAGTCTTCAGACTCCACAAAAGGCTGGAATCCCTCATCAGGGATATGGAATCCGGCTTATGCAGACTGGCTTGGTAAATATACAAATACACAAAGACTGACAGAGCTTACTTCAGAGGACATAAAGCAGCGTCTAAGTGACGGTCAGATTGTGATACCTCTTGTCTCTCTTGGAGATACCGGTACGGCTACCCACTGGTTTACTGTGTACGGATGGTACGAGCAGGAGGGAGTTACCTTGTTTAAGGTGGCTGATCCCTGGGCAGGAGGTTTGAGAGAATATACGTCAAAGCGTTTACAGGAGCGTATAGATGAAGGGGCAAGAAGGAAAAGTCTTTTCGGTGTTGGCAGCGAAAGCGACGGCGTAGCCCTTTGGAAGTGATGTGGCTTCACATCTTGACCCGGCAGCTATATGTATTTTATAATGAGAGACAGCAATTTTTTATAAAGCACACCTGTGATGTGCATATTTAAAATAATGACAGAAAACACGGAGGAGAGGTTAAACGATGAAAGTGAAGAATCTTAAAAAAATTATTATTGCGGCGGGTATAGCTGCAGCATCATGTTCACTTGCGGCCTGCGGAGGCGGAGATGCTCAGGAGCAGGAGGCGACGTCAGCAGTGGCCTCTCAGGAAGGACAGACCAATGAAACAGAGCCTCAGGAGACTCTCCCCGAGACAAAGCCGGCCAACCCAAATGAGACAGGCGTGGTAGTCTCTGCATCAGAGTCTGATGACAAGGCCCTTTCTCAGGAAGGCAACGAAAAGGTAAAAGAACTTCGTAAGCAGCTGGGCAATTATCAAAACGTTTTGGCCGGATTTGCCTATATAGGAACAGTAGAGTCTGATGATGATATACAGCCTTTGATCGACGGTTCAAAGCTTGCCGCAAGCTATCCTTTTGTGAAAGAGATAAAAAACCGTGCGGATGACGGCGGAAAGGATGTATTCCTCTTTGTTCCTTTTGATGAAAAGGCAAAGGTTACTGTAAATAATCTGGCACCCGGCGCGGAGAAGCCCCAGCTTTATACAGCCGAGACAGGTACACCTTTCTTTGTGCTTACAACGGATTCCGTAGATCCCATGCTTGATGTGGTTATAACGGACAGCAATGGTGTGACTGCCAGGTTTAATCCTACCATAACTGACGGTGATCTTCCGGATATGGATTACAAAACTTATCTGGCGCATAATATAGGCCTGGATGATATGGCTCAGTCGCCGGTGGATGATAAGATGCTTAAAGCAGTAGTTATGACCAATGCTCCCGGTCTGGCTCAGAGTGGTTATCAGCTGAGTCCGGATTCCTTCGGTGAGGTTACGGTTAAAGGAGTTGAGTGCCTGGCTATGGATTACGGTCCGGTGGATAAAGACGGTGTTCTTACGGTAGAAAGATATTTTGCCATAACAAGAGACGGCACTCTTCTTTTTGAGTATGATCTGGAAAATGAGACCTGGAACGATCTGGAAATAGCAGACTGGAGACTTGAAGACTATCTTAAGGAGTGATTTTAAATGAAAAATCTGCTTATAGCACAATCAGGGGGACCGACAGCTGCTATCAATGCATCTTTGGCGGGTGTCCTGGAAAAAGCCTTTGCCTCACCCCGGATAGATACCGTATACGGCGGGATTCACGGTATACAGGGTATGCTGGAAGGAAAGGTCATGTCTCTTAGTGACAGGTTTGCAGGAAATGAGAAAGACTTGAAAAGGCTTTATTTTACACCGGATATGTTTCTTCGAACCTGTCGTTACAAAATGAAAAGTCTCAATGAGGACGAAACAGATTATAAGGCCATGGCAGAACTCTTCAGGAAATATGACATCGGATATTTCCTTTATACAGGTGGCAATGACTCTATGAATACAGTGGCTGCCCTGTCCGGATATGTGAAGAAGCAGGGGCTGGATGTAAAGGTGGTTGGCGTGCCCAAAACAGTGGACAATGACCTTGTAGGGATAGATCATACTCCCGGATTCGGTTCGGCTGCAAAGTATGTGGCTGCTACGGTAAGGGAGGTTATGCTGGACACCTGTCTGTATCCCTTTGAAAATGTAGCGGTTGTGGAGATCATGGGGCGTGATGCAGGATGGCTTACTGCATCTGCAGCGCTTTCGCCCATAGAAGGATGGGATGTTTCTCCTGTGATCTTACTTCCGGAGCTTCCATTTGAAAAGAAAAACTTTCTTGAAAAAGTAGAAGAAAAGCTTAAGAAAGACAGATTTTGCGTGGTGGCTGTTTCAGAAGGTGTAAGATATGAGGATGGGACTTACGTTTCGGCGGGAGAAGCAAAAAATGATTCCTTCGGACATCCCTTGCTTTCCGGTACGGGGAGAGTACTGGCCGGTATGATAAAAGAAAAGACAGGAGCCAAGACCCGTAGCATAGAGTTGGCTACCGCACAGAGGTCAGCCGGACATTTCTCATCCGCCACAGATCTGGACGAGGCTTATAATCTGGGATATAAAGCTTGTGAATATGCTATAAACGGTATTACAGGAGTGATGTCTTCGCTTCGCCGTATAAGTGACGAACCGTATAAGGTAGAGTACGAAACGGCAGATGTGGCAGAGATAGCCGACAAGGTAAAGAACGTACCTGCGGATTGGATAGATCCGCAAAAGGCATTTGTGACGGAGGATATGATCAGATATTTAAAGCCTCTTATAGCAGGGGAACCTGACATCCCCATTCGTGACGGACTGCCGGATTATATAGTCATGTGATTTTAAGTGTTTTTATCGTTTTTTCAGAAGACAGGATTATTTTACGATAGAAAATACTAAAAAAAGGATACTTTAGGAGTGAAAAAGATTACGCTCCTGAAATATCCTTTTTTATTTGAAATGATTATTCAGAACAATGATCAATGATGGTGATCGTCATGCTCTTTTATTCTGAAGCAGTGAGTAGCAGTATAATGAATCTTATCATAGCTTTCTGGGTTGTCACTGTCCAGCTGGTAACGGGCTATAAGTGAATATACTCCGGGCTTTTCGGGTGTTATCTTAAGAATGCCGTCGGCATCGGTAGAAAGCTTTGTAGTTTCATTGCCGTCTTCTCCCTGGAAGATAAGGTCCACATCCTCTGTTGCCTGGGGCTTTCCTTCTGTTTTTAACTCAAATGTAAGCTCGTGGCCTGCAAGGAAATCAGGGCTTACGGGAAGAAGAGATGTGGGAAGGGGAGCTGCATATATATCATTGGTGCCGTCGTGGCCAACAAAGATACAGTTGGTAGCTGACTGAACATATCTTCCTACGTTCATAGCGTCAGGATACTGGGTTCTGTCACCCTTTTTCCATTTGTTGCCGGGATATTCGGCGTAGCAGTTGTCATAGACAGTAGAAAAGATGTAATAACCTTCCTGATCGGTCTCAGAGGTAAGATCGAGCCACTCCTTGCCGGTTTCCTTTACAGTCACTTCTTCCACAGTTCCATCGGGAGCAAAAGCCTTGTATGTAAGTTCTTCTATACGGGGAAGTCCGTCGTATTCCATGTTGTGTCCCCATTTAAGCATGCTCATGATGGAATCTCCTGCATGGTAATGGAAAACGTAAGCGTCCAGCCATCCTTCGTGGCCGTAAACAAGCTTGTCTGTGGTGTCTTTGATAGTAGTTTTCATTTATGAAATGCCTCCTTGAGTTGATTTATGTAAATGTAGTCATAAACTTTTTTCATTATAACATATTTGATACGCTTTGTTTTATACTAATATCCCCCCAGGGGGGATAAAATTGCTTGCTTTTTTCAGGCTTTAGTGGTATTATTTAGTCAAACTTAATATTTATTTTTTATGAATTCAGGGGCATAATAAACTCGCCCCGGATACAGGTACGACGTGCATGGTTCCTGATATCCGAACATGACTAAGACCGGTTGCTTCAAGGTGAACACCGGTTATTTTTTTCGGTTATTGCCGGAGTATGTATTATTATGGTCGCGGGCCGGTTTTGGCGTGTGGCTTCGGAAAGGAAGGTTTTTTAATGATAGGCGTTATAGATGTAGGCGGCGGAATGCGGGATATATACGGCTCAGGCGTTTTTGATTATTGTCTGGAAAATGGAATATCATTTGACTATTGCATAGGGGTTTCGGCAGGCAGCGCCAATATTTGCTCATATATGGCGGGGCAGTACAGACGTAATGTGGATTTTTATACTGTTTATGCGGCACGCAAGGAATACATGAGTGTGTCCAACTTTTTAAAAACCGGAAACTTTCTGGATCTTGATTATATTTACGGAACCCTGAGCAATTCTGACGGCGAGTCTCCGCTGGATTATGAGGCGATGGTGCGTTCCGGTAAGATATTCAATATAGTCGCTACCGATGCGGCTACAGGCAAGCCGAAATACTTTACCATGGACGACATGTCTTTTGATGACTTCGGACCTATAAAATGCTCCAGTTGTGTGCCTATTGTAAATAAACCTTACAGATTTCAGGGGAGAGAGTACTTTGACGGGGGATTGAGCGACCCCATACCGGTAAAAAAAGCATTTGATGACGGTTGTGACAAAGTGGTGCTTATCCTTACACGGCCAAAGGACGAGATACGCAATGATAAAAAGGACAAACGATCAGCACTTCTGTTACGGCGGAAGTATCCCGAGTCTGCAAGAGCACTGGCTCTAAGATCGCGTTTGTACAATAAAAGTAAGGATCTTGCCTTTAAATACGAAAAAGCCGGAAAGCTCCTTATAGTGGCACCGGACAATATAGGAAAAACAGGACTTTTAAAGATTGATAAAGAGGCGTCCATGAGAATGTACGATAAAGGTCACAAGGACGCCGTGGCTATAAAAAAATTTCTTTCATAAAAAAACAGGAGCCGTTTTTTGCTCCTGTTTTTTGTTTTATATATCCTCAATCTGAGTTTGTTTCTTTGCCGTGTCCTCTATGCGGTCGGATACGGATTCTTTTTTTGAAGAAGTAACCCTTTTAAAATCCTTGCTGGATTTGGTAACCGTATGCTTGATAGGTTTCCATTTGGGTTTTGTGAAAAGAGCCACCAAAGAAATGGGGATATAGGAGAACATATATATGGGATATGTAAACATAGATCCTATTTTCCTTGCTGTGGTGGTGTCATGTATTTCATTCCATTCGGACAGTATCGTTATGGCACCCTGTACAAAGTTTAAAAGATAATATCCCGTTCCGAAGGAAATAAAGGCCTGTCCCACATAAGGCGACATTTCCTTGGCTTCCTGCATATTTACAATGTTCAATACCACCGCGATCACAGCAAGAATAACGGATACGGCGTTGAAGATCATGGAAGGCGCAAGGAACATAAACATGTCATAACGTGACAAGAACATGCTCTTATCTTTGAAAAGATTGCCAAGAAGTCCTTTACCGTATCTGAATACCACCTGATAGAAACCGTGTGTCCAGCGGATCCGCTGTGCCCATGACTGCCAGAATCTGGTGGGCTGTTCGTCGTAAAACATGGCGTTTTCAGCATATCCTATCTTTTCGCCGTTTACTATGTAGTCTGCAGACATCTCGATGTCTTCTGTCAAAAGATGATAGGGCCATCCGTCGTGCTTCTCAAGAAGGGCGCTGCTAAACAGATATCCCGTACCTGAAACAGTAGCACTGGAATGAAGGATGCGTCTTGGACGGTTTACATACTGGGCCTCGCGCATAAATGCTACGGAATATCCGGCAGTGATCCAGTTGGTACCGAAGTTTTTGGAGTTGCGGTATCCGGTGACTACATTGAACCCGTTGGAAAATTCGATGTCCATGTACTTCAGGTAGTCTTTGTCCAGAATGTTGTCCGCGTCAAAGATCACATATGCGTCGTAGGCATTGTAGGCGCCTTCTTTTTCTTTTATTTTGTGCAGCAGCCATGTAAGGGCAAAACCTTTTCCCACTTTTTCCTTGTCAAATCTTTCGTAACAGATGGCGCCGGCTTCTTTAGCTACAGCTGCAGTATCATCGGTGCAATTGTCTGCTACTACGTAAATGTCCACAAGATGAGAGGGATAACTCTGGCCTTTTATGCTGTCTATCAGATGTCCGATAACATTTTCCTCATTCCTGGCAGCCAGAAGAAATGCATATCTGTGGCTGGCCTGGGAAACATCATGGGAACGTCTTCTGTTTGTTTTTTCTGTATCTCCGTTTGAGGAAATGAAGCGCGATCGAATCTCTACGCCTATCCCGATAAGGAAATACAGTATCTGGTAAGCGTATGCTATGGCAAATATAATGCCAAGTATAAAGCTTATTGTACTGACAAATTCCATATATATGTATAAACCTTTAGTCGTATTTGAAATAATTATCTAAAAGATTATATCATTGATTGAATTATTGTCAATATTCACCATGGTTATAAGGTTTACAAATTGTGACTAATTTGTTAATGTTATTATTTAGTTGTGACTTATGAGAAGTAAAAATAATTGATTTTTAAGTTTGTCTGGCGGAGTTTAAAGGGATGATTTCTTTTGTAAAAGGACGGCTGCATTCGGTTTTGCAGGACGCGGTGATAATTGAAACAGCCGGTTTCGGTGTAAGTGTAAGAGTGCCTGCAAATGTGTTGGGTGCCCTTCCGGCACCGGGTAGTGAGGTTATGATCCATACATTTATGTATGTCCGGGAGGATGTTATAAATCTGTTCGGATTTTTATCACGGGATGATCTGGACATTTTTAAAATGTTGCTGAATGTCAGCGGAGTAGGACCTAAGGGGGCTCTCGCCATACTTTCCGTGATGTCTACGGACGAACTTCGTATGGCTGTGGCTTCTGCGGATATAAAAAAGATTTCTTCAGCGCCCGGGATAGGCAAAAAAACGGCGGAAAGGCTTGTGCTGGAACTCAAGGACAAGGTAGGTGTACCTGCAGTGCTGCCGGCTGATGGAGATGTATCAGAGGCAGATGCAGGTGTAACGGATGAAGCGGTAAGCGCCCTTATGGCTTTGGGGATTTCAGGAAATGATGCACTCAGAGCCGTGGCTTCCGTTAAGGACAGGGAAGGCATGACAGTAGAGGATTTGCTCAAGGAAGCTTTGAAAAATGTTGCAGGATAAAATAGTGTATCAGTTTGCTGAAAAAACTTTTAGTCTTTTCAACAATTAAATAACGAAAGGAGATTATTTATGAAGGCGATAACTTATCTTACGGAAGGCTTTGAAACCGTGGAGGCACTGGCAGTGGTGGATATACTCAGGCGGGCAGGAGTGGAGACAGAGACGGTTTCCGTGACGGGCAGTCCCGAAGTAAAGAGTGCGCAGGATATAACGGTGACAGCAGACAGAGTGTACAACAGCCTGGATACCGGAGCTGAAACAGCGGATCTTTTGTTTTTGCCCGGTGGTCCCGGTAGCTTTTCGGGATTGTTTCCTTATGAGAGGATAGACGGATTAAAAGACATTTTCATTAAGCAGCATGAAAATGGCGGCGTAATAGCAGCTATATGTGCAGCTCCTTCAGTGCTGGGTAAATGGGGACTGTTAAAAGGAAAGAATGCCACATGCTTCCCCGGATTTGAAAAAGATCTGCAGGGAGCAAAGGTTCAGCGGGCACCGGCAAGAGTTGTGACCGACGGTAATGTGATCACATCCAGAGGTATGGGGACTGCTATAGACCTGGGTCTTGCTATTGTGGAAAAGCTTTTAGGCGAGGAAAAAGCGGCTCAGCTGGGTGCGGATATACAGTATCTGGACGAGTGACAGATAACTAATGACTGAGAAGTTATATTTCTTTGGATCTTAAAAACCTTGAAGGTGACATAGATATGAAATCAAGTGAGAAAAAAAACGGAAAACGTATTGTTTTATCCGTTATAGCCATAGCTGTCATTGCGGCTATGGTTTCTATAATGATACTTTCCGCTGTAAGGGCAGAGGATAGTGTGCCGCAGTCGGAAAGTGTACATGACTCCCATGGTGCAACAAAGGAGCAGGCAGAATCTGAAATAAAAGAAACTGCGATCCCGTTACAGGATCAGAGTTTTACGGCTGCACAAAAAGATAAGCCGGAGATTCCGGTAGGAGCACAAGAGGTAAAAGAAATGAAGCGTCCGGGCGGAGACTCAAGTATTGCGCACATTCGACGGCGCCCGGGAGTTTCCCCGGATTATAAAAAAATAGAAAAGATCGGATCTGAGTTTGCAGTCGTTCTGGATGCGGACAAAAATGAGATCGTGGCAGGTAAACAGGCTGCAAAGCGTATGTTTCCCGCGTCTCTTACTAAGGTTATGACGCTTGTGACGGCTGTGGACTTTTTGGAGAGTATGGACGCAGAATTCAGTCTTACTCTTGAAGAGTCTGATTTCTTCTACAGAGAGCAGGCAGCAGCAGCAGGTTACGAGCCGGGTGAAAAGGCTTTGGCCGGGGATATGCTTTACGGACTTATTCTTCCTTCGGGTGCTGACTGTGCTCTGGGACTGGCAAAAGTGACTGCGGGTGATGAAAAAAGATTTGCAGATCTGATGAACCTGGAAGCGGTTAAAATGGGGCTCAGAGATACTCATTTTACCAATCCGGTGGGATTGCATGACGACCAGAATTATTCTACTCCTATAGATTTGGCAGTTATATACAGATATGCCATGGACAACGAACTGTGCCGCAAGGTGCTGGGAACGCCGGATTATACCATGGAAAAGACAAAGGAGCATCCTGAGGGGCTTCAGGTGTGGAGTCATACATTTGGATTTATGACAGGTGTGGATATGAACGGCTTTACTGTGACAGGAGGAAAGGTCGGGTATACCCAGGAAGCCAGGTCCTGCTTTGTTACATCCGCCGAAAAGAACGGAAGGACTTTTATCGTTGTTACGGGTTATGGTCAGGGAAATTCCGGAATGTGTGCCGATCATATTGAGATATACAAAAATCTGGTTGTGTAAGGACATATAAAAAAATTATTGTGGAAATCACATTTCCTTTGTGTTATACTAACAAAATACGTGACCTTTATACGTTTATTTTTTATGTTTAGAACAATATTTACACTACTTTAAGGAGGACGTTTGCGACTATGGATGTAAAAGTCGAACAAATGAATGAAAAGAACATGTACCGCTTTATTATCGAGGCTACCGATGAGGAGTTCGAAAAGGGCGTACAGAAGGCATACGAGAAGAACAAAGGCAAGCTCAGCATTCCCGGATTCAGAAAGGGTAAAGTGCCCAGAAAGATCATCGAGAAGATGTACGGCAAGTCATTTTTCTACAATGACGCTGTTGAGATAGTTGTTCCTGAGCTTTATGAGAAGGCGGCAGCAGAAAGTGATCTTGAGATCGTTTCAAGACCTGCTCTTAAGGTTACACAGATGGAAGTGGACAAGCCTTTGGTTTTCTCAGCTGAGTTCGCAGTAAAGCCGGAGGTTACTCTCGGCGAGTATAAAGGCGTAGAAGTAGAGAAGCAGGATACAAAGGTTTCCGCAAAGGAAGTGGATGCTGAAATAGCAAAGACACAGGAGACAGATGCCCGTGTGGTAGAGGTTACCGACAGAGCTGTTCAGGATAAGGATATTACCACTATAGACTTTGACGGAAGCATAGACGGAGTTCCTTTTGAAGGCGGAAAGGGTACTGACTATCCTCTTACTATCGGATCTCATACATTTATAGATACATTTGAAGATCAGATGATCGGTATGAAGATCGGTGAAGAAAGAGATATTAAGGTTAAGTTCCCCGAAGAGTATCATGCATCAGCTCTTAAGGGTAAGGATGCGGTCTTTAAGGTTAAGGTCAAAGAGATAAAGGAAAGACAGATTCCCGAGCTCGACGATGATTTCGCTGTAGATAAGGGTTACGATGATCTTAAGTCTTACAAGGCTTCCGTAAAGAAGCAGCTTGAGGAAAGCAAGGCTGAGCAGGCAAAGAACAAGAAGGAAAGAGAAGTTCTGGATGCAGTTATGGAAAACTGTGAACTTGAGATTCCCAAGCCCATGATCGAGACCAGAGCCAATGAAATGGGTATCGATATGGAGAGAGATATTACCCGTCAGGGTATGAACTTTGCCCAGTATCTCCAGTACGCAGGCCTTACTCCCGAGAAGTTCATTGAAAACCTTAAGCCTGAGGCAGAAAAGAGGATCAGGCAGAGACTTGTGCTTGAAGCTGTAGCAGAGGCTGAGAAGATAAAGGTTTCCGACAAGGAGTATAAGGAAGAGTTGGAGAAGGTAGCCGGAAGAAGCGGTACGGATGTCGAAGTGTTCGAAGGTCTTCTTGATGAGAAGGAAGCCAAGATGATCCGTAATGACGTAGCTATCCGCAAGGCTCTCGATCTTATAGTAAAAGAGTCTGCAGAGGTGGAAAAGAAGGCAGAGAAAAAGTCTGAAACAAAGACAAAGACCACCACAAAGAAGGCAGCTGCAAAGGAAGATCCTGATAAGGAAGAAAAGGCTGAAAAGAAGCCTGCAGCAAAGAAGACAACTACGGCAAAGAAGACTACAACAGCAAAGAAGACTGCTGAAAAGGACGAGGCCGATAAGGAAGAAAAGGCTGAAAAAAAGCCTGCAGCAAAGAAGACTACAGCTAAAAAGACAGCTGATAAAGATGAGGCAGACAAGGAAGAGAAGCCCAAGAAGACTACGGCTGCAAAGAAAACAACAACAAAGAAAAAGAGTGAGTAATTCTCCGGTAGTACGGGTTGATCGTCATATTTAAGGAGGTAAAAAAATGTCTTTAGTACCTTACGTAGTGGAACAGACAAGCAGGGGGGAGAGATCCTATGACATATATTCCCGTCTCTTAAAGGACAGGATTATCTTTTTGGGTGAAGAGGTAAATGACGTGAGTGCCAGTCTTGTAGTGGCACAGCTTCTTTTCCTTGAGTCCGAAGATCCTTCCAAGGATATTAATCTTTACATAAACAGTCCGGGAGGTTCGGTTTCAGCCGGATTTGCCATCTACGACACCATGAAATACATAAAATGTGATGTGTCTACCATATGTATCGGCATGGCAGCCAGCATGGGTGCATTTCTCCTTGCAGGCGGAACCAAGGGTAAGAGGCTTGCTCTTCCCAATTCAGAGATCATGATTCATCAGCCTTCCGGTGGTGCGAGAGGTCAGGAGACTGAGATTCGTATCGTGGCAGAAAACATTTTAAAGACAAGGAAGAAGTTGAATCGTATTCTTGCGGAGAATACCGGAAAGTCTATAGAAGAGATAGAACTGGATACAGAACGTGACAATTATATGACTGCTGAAGAGGCAGTTGCTTACGGCATTGTGGACAGAGTAGTAGAGAACAGGGATAAATAATTTCTTTTTAATACATTAAGGGGCTGCAGACAGATCTGCGGTCCCTTATTTCCGCAATATGCAGTTCAAATGTGTCACATGTTTAGGAGGTTATATGTCTATTAAAAAAACAGATGACGATTTACGCTGTTCTTTTTGTAATAAAAAACAGAGTCAGGTGAAAAAGCTTATACAGGGACCCAATGGTGTATTTATATGCGATGAGTGTGTGGATATATGCGGAGAGATACTTACAGAAGAGCTGGGTGTATATAAAGAGGCAGACAGCCAGACCATTCAGGATCCGGGTATTAATCTTCTTAAACCCCAGGAGATAAAGGATTATCTGGACGAATATGTTATAGGCCAAAATGAAGCGAAAAAGACTCTTTCAGTGGCTGTGTATAACCATTACAAGAGGATCATTTACGGAGAAAACTCCGATGTGGAAATACAAAAGAGTAATATCCTTATGCTTGGTCCCACAGGATCCGGAAAGACATTTCTTGCACAGAATCTGGCAAAGCTTCTCAATGTACCTTTTGCTATAGCTGATGCCACAACGCTTACTGAGGCAGGATATGTGGGAGAAGATGTGGAAAATATCATCCTTAAGCTTCTTCAGGCTGCAGATTATGATGTTGAGAAGGCTCAGACCGGTATAGTGTATATAGATGAAGTGGACAAGATCAGCAAGAAGTCTGAAAATGTGTCCATTACAAGAGATGTGTCGGGAGAGGGCGTTCAGCAGGCGCTTCTTAAGATCCTGGAAGGAACTGTTGCAAGTGTTCCGCCCCAGGGCGGGAGAAAACATCCCCAACAGGAGCTTATTAGTGTAGATACAACCAATATCCTGTTTATCTGCGGTGGAGCTTTCGACGGCCTCGAAAAGATAGTTGAAAGCAGACTGGGAAGCAATATGATAGGATTTGGCGGAAAGCTGATGGAAAAGGGTGATAAAACCGTAGGGGAGCTTTTGCATCGTGCATTGCCGCAGGATCTGGTGAAATATGGACTTATTCCTGAGTTTATCGGACGTATACCGGTTATAGTTTCATTGGATTCATTGGACGAGGATTCTTTGATAAAGATACTTACACAGCCCAAAAATGCCATAGTAAAGCAGTATCAGTCTTTGTTTGAGATGGATGGAGTAGAGCTGGAGTTTACGCAGGACGCAGTCAGGGCTATTGCCAGGAAGAGCTTTGAACGAAATACCGGAGCCAGGGGTCTTAGGGCCATACTTGAATCTGTGATGACAGATGTTATGTTTAATATACCTTCGGATGAAACCATAAGTAAATGTGTTATTACCAGAGAGGCGGTAGAGGGTACTGCCGATCCGCTTATTGAGAGAAACAACGATAAGCTTGCGGATAAAAAAGCACAGTAATGGATGACAGGGGGGATTTAATGGAAAATAAAGAAGAAAATAAAACAATAAAGCTGCCCATGATAGTGGTCAGGGACAAGACAATGATACCGGGGGCTGTTTTGCAGCTTATAGCCGGAGGCAGTGATGCTGAGGCTACCGTAAAGAAGGCTCTCTCCGATGACAAACGTATCTTTCTTGTTACGGAGCGCGATCATAAAACAGGAGAGCCTTTTCAGGCAGGTACTGTGGCTGAGGTGCTTGATACGGATGAGTCTGATCCCAGAAGCATCAAGGTGAATTTTAAAGGCCTTTTCAAAGGCCTTATTTCACATATAGGTGAGAGAGATGAAGAAACGGGCATAACTCTGGTGGATATTCTTCCGGAAAAAAGAGAGGTTATGGAAAAGGAAGCGGAAAATGATCCGGTATTGGCAAAGGCCATAAGACTGGAACTGGATGAGCTTCTCAATGAGTACATGGCTTCATTGCAGGCATCTCCCCAGGCCAAGAGAGGACTTATGAGAAATCTCCGTGAGATAGACAGCCTTCCCGTTTTTATGGAGATGGTTATGGGGGAGTTGCCTTTTGACTATAAGTTGAAGCAGACATTTCTCGATCTGGCCAATCTCAACCACCGTTTTGAAATACTGGCATCCGGACTTAATTCCGAGGTTCAGGTGAATAAGCTTAAAGCTCATATAGATGGCAGGGTTCGCCAGAATATGGATAAAAATCACAGGGATTTTATACTCCGTGAGCAGATCAAGGTTATAAATGAAGAACTGGACGGAGAAACTGCCGAGAGTGAGGTGGATGAGTGGGCAGAACGCTGCAAAAAGCTGAATGCCACTCCGGAGATTAAAGAGAAGATTGAAAAAGAGATAAAGCGCTTTAAAAAGCTTTCGGCAAATGCTCCTGAGGCTAATGTTTCCCGGGGATATATTACAACTTTGCTTGATATACCCTGGGAGGAGATGTCTGAGGAGACGGATGATATAGAGGAAGTTAAGAAAGCATTAGATGAAGACCATTATGGTCTGGAAAAGGTGAAGGAAAGAGTGGTTGAGGCTCTTGCAGTCAGAAATATTACCAATAAGGGCGATGCCCCCATCCTTTGTCTTGTGGGTCCTCCCGGTACGGGAAAAACCTCTATAGCCCAGTCTGTAGCCAGGGCTATGAATAAGAAATATATTCGTATAGCACTTGGCGGTGTACATGATGAGGCAGAGATCAGAGGTCACAGAAGGACTTACGTTGGCGCTATTCCCGGGCGTATAATAAACGGTCTTATAAATGCAAAAGTGAAAAATCCCCTTCTTCTTTTGGATGAGATTGATAAGGTAAGTTCCGATTATAATCACGGAGATACCCAGTCAGCTCTCCTTGAGGTGTTGGACAGCGAGCAGAACTCTCATTTTGTGGATCATTATGTGGAGCTTCCCGTGGATCTGTCGGAGGTTCTTTTCATTTCTACGGCCAACGATATTTCGCAGATCAGCCAGCCGTTGCTGGACAGAATGGAGATTATAGAGCTGAACAGCTATACGGAAAATGAGAAGATGCATATTGCAAAAGAGCATCTTATACCAAAGCAGCTGGAAAAAAACGGTCTTTCGGCGTCCAATCTTAAAATAACGGATTCTGCGCTGCGTATAATTATTTCTGAGTATACTGCGGAAGCAGGAGTAAGAACACTTGAGAGAAAGATTGCTGCGGTATGTAGAAAGGCTGTAAGGCAGCTCTATGAAAAGGGAGAGCTTTCAGGAAAAAAGATAAGTGTCTCCCAAAAAAATATTGAGGAATATCTCGGGACTGAAAGGGTGCGTGTGCCCAATTATATTCACAAGCCTTCTGTGGGGATTATCCATGGTCTGGCATGGACTTCAGTGGGAGGTACTGTGCTGGAGATAGAGGTAAATACTATGCCGGGGCATGGTGAACCTTTTATCCTTACGGGTCAGATGGGAGATGTTATGAAGGAATCGGCGCGTATAGCTCTTTCCTTTGTACGTTCTGTAGTAAAGGATCTGCCTGAGGATTATTTCGATAATACTACTATACATTTGCATATACCTGAAGGTGCAGTTCCCAAGGATGGTCCATCTGCCGGTATTACTATGGCAACTGCTATTTTTTCGGCAGTTACCGGAAAGCGCATAGACGGAACTCTGGCTATGACGGGTGAGATCACACTCAGGGGACTGGTGCTTCCTATAGGAGGACTTAAGGAGAAGCTTCTTGCGGCTAATAAGGCAGGTATGAAAAAGGTTATTGTGCCTGAGGCCAACAGACCTGATGTGACTACTCTTGATAAAGAGGTTATCGGGGATATGGAGATTGTTTACGCGACCAAGATGAGTACTGTTCTTGAGCAAGCCATTGTGGATTGATAAACGGATATTGTTTACGGTTTTGATAAGGGTTAGAGTATGCACGTTAAAAAAGTAAATCTTGATATTGTGATAGGAGTGAAAAGCGAGGTGCCGGAAACGGAGTATCCCGAGGTGGCTTTTGCGGGACGCTCTAATGTAGGCAAGTCTTCTCTTATAAATGCTCTTATGGGACGTAAGGCGTATGCCAGAGTTTCCGCCCAGCCAGGAAAGACCCAGACTATCAATTATTATAATGTAAATGATGCGTTGTATCTCGTGGATTTGCCGGGATATGGTTATACGAAGGCCAATGTTAAGGCGAAGGAGCAGTGGGGTAAGATGGTGGAACGCTATCTTAAGAGTTCCGGACAGCTGAAGAAGGTGTTTCTTCTGATTGACAGCCGTCATGCGCCTACTGCAAATGACAGGATTATGTATGACTGGATATGTGCAAATGGATACCGGCCGGTGATCATTGCGACAAAGGGTGATAAGCTTAAGAAAAATGAGATTGAGAAGAATAAAAAAGTTATTAGTGATACTCTTGGTATGAAGGGTACGGAGGCGCTTATTCTGGTGTCTTCTCTTAAAAAAGAAGGGATGGATAAGGTGTGGGATGAGATTTTGGCGCCTGCGTCATAAGTGCCTGTGGTTGACTTAAGTGGAAATTTATGAGTAAAAACGACAAAACACCCCCGTCATATCTATATTTCCGGGCACGCTGCCGCTTGACGCCCGACGATATAGATATGACGGGGGTGAATTTTTAAGTCGGATGTATGTAATATAAAAAAAATTAAACGACAAAACACCCCCGTCATATCTATATTTCCGGGCACGCTGCCGCTTGATGCCTGCTAATATAGATATGTCAGGGGTGAATTTATAAGTCCGGGGATTATGAGGACAGTGTTCGCAGTATATATTCGTATATATCACGGTTTTTTTCCTTCCATTTACTGCACAACATTCTTGCATTTTCTTCGTCAGGAACTATAAGAGACAGATCTATAAAAGGTCTGTCATTTTCATTTACACGAAGATGGGCGGTAAAGTCACCGGATTTTGTTTTATAATAATCAGCGACAGTATCATAACTGCTTCTTAGCTCGAACTTGTTTTTACGAAGATATTCATCTATATCATTACGAATGGAAGAGGAAATGTTTCCTTCAAATGCATTTATCGAATCACGTCCTTTATCGGTAAGGGTATATCTTGTATTGTTGTTTTCGGGAATGCTCTCAAGGAATTCGTCATCTATAAGATTGTAAATAGCTTTTTGCAGTGTGAAATAATCAGTGTATTCTTTTCCTACAACAAAGTCAGTTATTTGGCTGTTTGTAAGAGGAAAATCACAATGATTTAAAATATATAGTACCATAAGCTTGTAAAGGCGGCTGGGTTCTGTAGTCATACAATGCCTCCGAAAATAAGAATTCATTTAACAGGCGGGGTGAAATGAAATTGGAACAAAGTGCCGCGCCTGTCTGTAATGTTATATGCTTTTTTCATTAACTTTGTCATCATACCATGAAACGGGGCGGTGTCAATAGCGTTTTGAAAAGCGACTATCTTTTTGTTTCTATAAAATATATTAGATATCTTTGAATGTGTTTCTTTGAAATTATCTTTGAATTTTTTGCTGTCCTTATCATATGAAAGAAGATAGATTCTTTAGTTTTTTAGTCGGATTGTAATTGCAGTTGTGTATGAAATAAAAAAGGACGATGAATAAATTCAACGTCCGGGGGGATTAAAGTTAAAGAACAACGACTTAACGAAACTCAATAACCTTGTGTGACGAAACATAACGGATCCTAAAATAACGGGGGATACGGATATAACGTCATCGTACACCATCAGGGGTTCGAACCCTGGACACCCTGATTAAGAGTCAGGTGCTCT
>CAMOUW010000033.1 GCA_946626755.1 uncultured Clostridia bacterium | reverse complement strand
ACGGGAGTTTCCTCTGCTGCAGGAGCCTCTTCAGCTACGGGAGTTTCCTCTGCTGCAGGTGCTTCTTCAACTGCGGGTGCTTCCTCTGCTGCAGGTGCCTCTTCAGCTGCAGGTGCTTCCTCTGCTGCAGGAGCCTCTTCAGCTACGGGAGTTTCCTCTGCTGCGGGTGCCTCTTCAGTTGCAGGAACTTCCTCAGATACAGATGCGTCTTCCTTTCTGGGAAGCTCATTACCTGTAGCCTTTACACTAAGGCTGATCTTCTTGTCTTCTGCATTAAAATCTACTACCTTAGCCTCAATCTCCTGATTTATAGAAAGGATATCCGCAGGCTTTTCTATATGGTCTCTGGAAATCTGAGAAACATGAAGAAGTGCATCAATACCATCCTCAAGCTGGATAAATGCTCCAAAATCTGTCATTCTGGCAACAACACCCTTTACGATATTGCCTGCAGCATACTTCTCAGCTGCAAGGTTCCAGGGATTGGCATCAGGGAACTTCACACTAAGAGCGATCTTATCACCGTTTATCTCTTTAATGAAGCACTTAACCTCATCTCCTACCTTGTAAAGCTTCTTAGGGCTTCCTGTTCTCCCCCAGGACATCTCTGAAATATGAAGAAGACCATCCACGCCGCCAAGATCGATAAATGCACCGAAATCAGTTACGTTCTTTACCTTACCCTCAACAGTATCACCTTCGGAAACTCTTGAAAGCAGTTCTTTCTTCTGCTCATTCTTCTTCTCAAGAATGAGTGTCTTGCAATCACCTATAATTCTTCTCTTGGAAGGATCATACTCTGTAATGATAAACTCAACATCCTCGTTCTTAAATACAGACAAATCTCTGACAAAAGAATCTGAAACAAGGCTGGCCGGGATAAACACTCTTGTTTCATCAACAAGAACGCCTAAACCGCCGTTCATAACCTGAGTAACCTTTGCCTTAAGAACTTCTTTATTCTCAAAAGCATCCTTAAGCCTCTGGCTTCCTGCCTCGGCGATCATCTTTCTGTGAGAAAGCTGAACCTGACCATCGCCGTCATTTACCTTAAGGACCTTAGCTTTAAGCTCATCTCCCACCTTTACAAGATCATGCAGATCAGCATCTGCATCTGATGTAAACTCACTCTTGGTAATGATACCGTCAGATTTGTACTTTATGTTAAGTACGATCTCATTATCCTTCACGTCGATAACGGTACCTGTAACTACTTCTCCCTGGTGAACATTCTTTATAATGTTCTCATTGTTTAATAACTCCTCAAAACTCTCTTCTGACACTGGTGTAAACCTCCTGAATTATGTTGTTAGGGGTGGACGCCCCCGCTGTAATACCAATACGCTCTGCCCCCTTAAGCAACTCCATATCCAACTCATCGACCCCTCCTATATGAAAGGTATTTGGACACTCCTGGCAGGATATCTCGTAAAGCTTTCCGGTGTTGGAGCTTTTCTTTCCGCCGATCACAATCATGGCGTCAGCTTCCTTCGCAATCTCACGAGTCTCTTTTTGCCGCACTTCAGTAGCATTACAAATTGTATTACTAATATTATTATTATATCCCTTATGCAAAAGAATTTCAACTAATTGTTTGAATTTATTATACTGAAATGTGGTTTGTGAAACGATGTGTATGCTTTCCTTGTCAGTCTTGAACTCATGTGCCTTTTCTTCAGTATCTATCACTGCCGCCGGAGTCTCACACCATCCCATAATCCCCTGAACCTCAGGGTGATCTGCATTTCCGATTATAACAATCTGTTTTCCTTCCTTGCTCTTTTCGTAAACAATACTGTGAATCTTCAAAACAAACGGACATGTTGCATCCACAATCTTCATACCGCATCTCTCCAGTTCTGCATAAACCGCCTGTTCCACCCCGTGAGACCTGATAATAACCGTACCCGGATCATGATCCTTTATATCATCAAGGCCGTCAATAATCCTCACGCCCTTTGCTGACAGATCCTCCACGACCGTTTCATTGTGGATAATAGGTCCGTATGTGTAAATATTGCCGCCTTTTTTTATCTGCTCATAAACCATATCCACGGCACGCTTCACGCCAAAGCAAAAACCTGCCGATTTGGCCAGCACCACATCCTTCATAATCCTCTCCTTTGCCGCCATAAATACTAAAACCTAAAATATAATCACTCATTTGCCACACACGGCATACCGGCCATATATTAACGACCCTTCAACTCATCGTATAATTTTTCAATTTTTTCCACAACCTCATCCTGAGTCATATCGGAAGTATCGAGAATAACAGCATCATCTGCCGGCTTAAGAGGAGAAATAGTTCTGGTTTCATCCGCATGATCCCTCTTCTTTATATCCTCCAGAATATCATCGTAATCACACTCTATGCCCTTCTCCATAAGCTCGTCAAAACGCCTTTTCGCCCTAATGTCAGGCGATGCCGTCATAAATACCTTGAGAACAGCGTCAGGGAGCACCTTAGTTCCAATATCCCTTCCATCCATAATAACCGGCTCTTTAGCTGCAATTTGCTGCTGCAATTCCACCAGCTTTCTGCGAACCGCGCCATATTTTGACACAACCGAAGCAATCCTGCCCGTCTCCTCAGCCCTGAGCCTGTCAGTCACATCCCTGTCCCCCAGATACACACGCTGTACGCCTTCCTCATGCCCGACAGACATAGTAATCCCTTCCAAAAGCCTCTCCACCTCAGCCTCATCTGCAGGGTCTGCATCATTATCACCCACCCATACAGCAATAGCCCTGTACATAGCTCCGGTATCCACATAAGTCATCTCAAGACACCTCGCCAGATCCTTAGCAATAGTGCTCTTCCCTGCTCCTGCCGGTCCGTCTATAGCTATCGCATCCATCTTCTCAGTTCCTTTATCCATAACAGTATCCGTATCCTCCGTTTTTTCTACCATTCTAACACCAAAAACCAAAATATCCCATACAAAATTATAATAAATCAATGCCACCAAAAAACCGCCGACATATAACACCTCACACCACAAAAACCGTCACCTTCAGATTATGTGTATGAATCACTGTATTTTCGACGTCAAGCGGCAGCGTAAAAAATACAATAATTCATACACACAATAAGAATGTTATACATCGCACTTCAAAACCGTCACCTTCAGATTCTGCGTATGAATCACTGTATTTTCGACGTCAAGCGGCAGCGTGGAGAAAATACAGTGATTCATACGCAGAATAAAAGTTTTACACATCATACGCAAAATATAACATCCCCGGTCATCCTATCCCGGAAGTCCCATCGCACAGCGATATGCACTAGACCATGCGATCTGCAAATTAAAACCACCTGTCACAGCATCCACATCCAACACCTCGCCGACAAAAAACAACCCGCCAACCAATTTCGACTCAAAACTCTTAGGATCCACCTCCTTCACACAAACACCGCCTCTTGTAATAATAGCCTCATTAAAATCTCTTGTCCCCGTAACCGTAAGCTCAAACTCCTTCAACAACTTTTTCAGCCTGCCTCTCAGACCTGCATCCACATCGCACGCTCTAAGACCCGGATCCACACCCATAATCCTTGCAAAAACCGGAACGGCCTTAGAAGGAAGTAAAGTTTTAAGCACATTTACAAAACTCCTTTTAGGCGAAACCTCCAATTCTCTGATCAGGCGCTGATCAAGCTTCTTCTCATCCAACGCAGGCTTAAAATCAATAACCAGCTTCACCTCGGTTCCTGATAACATCTCCACAACAAAACTTTCCGCAGAAAGGATCAACGGGCCGCTCACCCCAAAATGAGTAAACAACATCTCTCCAAATCCACTGTAAAGCAAATCTCCCTTTCGGGCATCCAACACCTTCAGCCCGGCATTTCTAAGACTAAGTCCCTGCATATCCGACGCCGCTGACTCTTTCACATCCAAAGGTGCCAGTGCCGGGTACAAAGGACTTACACTGTGTCCTGCCGACCTTGCAAAAACATATCCGTCTCCCGTAGATCCGGTAGCCTTATAAGAAATCCCTCCTGTAGCAACCACCGTACTTCCGGCAACAATTTCCTCCCCTGTATCCAGCACACATCCGGTGCATATCCTCTCTCCGCCGTCATCACTCATGCAAATCTCACGCACCTCCGACTGCAGGCGTACATTCACCCCCAGACGTCTCATCTCCTTCTCCAGCGCCCTGATAACATCCGAAGACTTATCACTTTCTGGAAAAACCCTGTTGCCGCGTTCCGTCTTAGACTTCACTCCCAGTCCCTCAAAAAACGCAATCGTATCGGCACTGGAAAACTCCCTGAAAGCGCCGTACATAAACTTCTTATTCACCACCAGACTATCGATCAGCGTCTCCACATCACAGTCATTCGCAAAATTACACCGGCCCTTTCCCGTAATATAAAGCTTCTTGCCAAGCCTATCATTCTTCTCCACAAGAACAACACCCAGGCCGCGCCTTGCTGCCACAACCGCCGTCATCATCCCGGCCGCCCCGCCGCCGATAACCAGCACTTCCGCACAAATCCCCATCTACACACAAACCTCCAACATCAAAACACAAAACGCCAATCTTTAAAACTCCTCAACAGCGCTGCTGATATACATATCCTAATACCCCATCAAAGGTGCTGCAGAGAAAAATAGTTTTGAGGCGCCAAGCGGCAACGTGCCTCAAAACTATATTTATCTGCACAAGCGCTCCTACCCCCATTCTAATCCCTGCTCTCGAACACCAGGATCACGCCCTCGTGCACCTTTATACGTGCCTCCTCCTCTACGATCTCATTAGACTGGCATAGCGTCGCCCCTCTTACCACACAAATACGCACACCATCATACCTCATACCCTCAAGAGAAAGCACCACCTTATCACTCACCGGCACAAAAGAAACATACTCACCGTACTGCTCATCCCTTCTGATCACAAAATCCCCGTCTCTCATATAAATACGGTTCTTACCATCCACGATTTCACAATGCACGCCGCTTCCCAGGGTCTGCTCCAGAGACATCACAGTCGTAAAAGTATGATCCATCCTCTCTCCCGTACCTCCGAGAATAAAAATATTCTCCGGCTTCATTTCCAATGCAGCCGCCAGGGCAAGTCCGGTATCTGTATCATCCTTTTCAGGTTCAAAAATACGAACCTCTCCTGCCGCCCGCATAAGACCTTGGGGATCCCCTGCCGAATCCAGATCTCCGATCAGCAGATCCAGCTCAAGCCCGAGTTCCAATGCCGTATCGCCACCGCTGTCTACTCCTATAACAAAATCCACAGGAGTCTCATTAAGCCACAAAGCGGCATGAGCCAAATCGACCCTGCCGCCTGAAACGATCAAAATATTCTTTTTCAAATCTATATCATTCATAAAACAACCCGCACAATTAAACAAAACTTACGGTGTACCGATTTCAAAATATCTCCGGCAAAGATCATTGTTCTTTATCAAAACAAAACTCTGTCATCCCAAAGCAGCCCATAAACTATTGGTTGCTTTGTGCCTCTTCCTCAGCCTCCAGTCTTGATCCCTCAAGAGCTTCCGACTGTTCCGGAGTCAGACTACCTTCCTGAGACTGTGCAGACTCTGTCGTCTGTGCCTGGGTTTCCCTGTTATCATCCGCGCTTTGTGTAGCTGCCGGCGCTGCAGTAGTCGGAGTGTTACTCTTCTCCACATCCTCCAGCTCTTTTCCGTCCTTTACAATAATATAATTCTTCGTAGCCACGGCACTTTGTTTTCCGTGGTTGGAAATAGCTATAGCCGAAAGAATCACATTTCCGCGTACAAGCCTAAGCGTTCCGTCATATCTGTTGGACGAACCCGTAGGAGTAGAACCGTCCGTAGTATAATAAACCGTCGTATTTTCATCTGTAGTAATATCTACAGTCTGGCCGGTAATATAAATACCCGAATTCAAATGAATAACAGGCTCATTTGGAACCCTGTAAGTAACGGTATACTTTCCATCCAGGATACCACTCTTGATGCCCAGATTGTTTATGGATATAGCCTTAATGTTGGATGTCCCTTCCGAAACCTTTATAGGTGTTGTATAAATCCTGCTCTGCGCCGTAGGCTCGCTTCCGTCCGTAGTATAGAAAATAGGTATACCTGAGGTTCCGCTGAATCTCACCTCAAAATCCTCATCATAAGTACCCGGCTTAGGATCAGACTCCGGCATAGCCACTTTGTATTCATCCGTAAACGACTCAAGATTCGTACCTCTGTACTTCTCCAGCGTCTCGTTTAATGCCTTTCCGTCCTTCATCTGAGTATACATAGCGCAAAGTCCCGTAACAGCCGGACCATAATTGGGATCAGTCTCAAGCGCTTTATTGTAAATCTCCAACGCCTCTTTATAACGGTTTTTCTTCACATATGACTCAGCCAGATAACGCATAAGCTCGGTATCCTTCTTACCCGGCTCAAGCTCGTAAAGCTTTTCAAATGTAGCCACGGCATCGTCATACTCTTCGTTGTTAAACTGGTTAACGCCCTGATTAAAAATGTATCCGTAAGAATTATTCCTCAAGCTGAACACTAAAGCAATAATAGCAATAGCCGCAGCCGCTCCCAAAGTAACAAAAAGCTTCACCCTGCCCCTGGTCTTTCTCTTATCATCGTCCATGGGAACATGTTCAAACTCGTCCTCTTCCTCTATATCCGTACCTTCGAAATCATTTTCTTTAATACTTCTCTTAAACTCGCTGAACTTTTCTTTCCATATATTTTCTTTTCCTTCGGCCTTCTCTGATGCTCCCGCAGCTGCACCGGCAGCTGCACCGGCAGATGCTCCGGCTGCAGCAGCTGCAGCGGCTGCCTCTTCTTTTTTCCTCAAGGCCTCTTCTTTTTTCTTCTGTGCCTCTTCCTTTTTCAGCTTGGCGGCTTCCTGCTTTTCTTCCTGTCTTTTTTTCTTTTCCTCGTCTCTTTTAGCCTTTTCTTCCCTGGCTTTTTCAGCCTTGAGCTTTTTTTCAGCCTCTTTTTCGGCCTTTATTCTTTCTGTCTCAGCTTTTTCTCTTGCTTTTCTTACTTCCTCGGCAGAAAGCTCACCGCCATCTTCCTTTACTTCTGTACCTGTAGAAGAAGAACTCTCCGTCTTAATGAAGCCTGCTTTAGGCTGACGAATATTTGATCTGTCTATGCCCGTACCGGAAGATACACTATCACCGCTTTTTTCCTTCACATCCTTTTCTTTAGCTTTGGAAAGCCTGTCACCGAAAAAACTTTTAATAGATCCGTTCAAATTCTTCTTTTCGTTCTCGTCCATCTACCCCTCCGGAATTGGAAATAAAATAATTATAGATAATATTAACATATTATAAAAAAAGCGTCAAAATATAATTAAAAAAACTCATGTGGTTAAAAGAATCCCACATGAGAATATAATAAATATTTAGTTTTCTTTAAATCAGAACTCATCCTTTAATGCCTGTATCTTAGCAAGCATCTTTTCCATGGGATCTCCGCTCATACCAAAGAATCTTACAACTACATCACCTGTTGCAAGTCTGGTAACACCGCCATCCATCTCAGGCTCTTTATCGAGCATCTTGATAACAGCGGCAACCCACTCATCAGATCTTTCGATATTGAAGAATATCTGATTGGCAAGGTGAGTATAACCCTCATACATGCCCTGTCCGGCCATGTCGAACTCATCGGGTCTGAACTGTACATTATCTCTGAAAATAAGCTTTCCTGCCTTGCGGACATTTACACTGTTGTTGAAGAATCTGTAATCAAAAGACTCTCCGAAAGCAACACGTCCGCAGCAAAGAATCTCTTCATAGATAAACTTTGCAGTATCATCCTCCAAAGTGATATCTATGTCATTTTGTACTGCAGAATCCTTAAAAGGAATGATAGGCTTCGGATGAAAATAGAAAAAGCTGTTTTTCTCGACATTGATATCCACTTTTCTGTGACCAACGCCGCCGTTCATCTTATGAACCTTCTCATAGGCCTGTGTACAATACTCGCACCAGGAACCTTCCCTGATATCAAAAGAAAATTTCTGAGTATCTCCTGCCATGATACCGGGAGAAGCCATAAGCTGAAGCATCTGCATAACTTCTCTTCCTTCGAACTTATTCTCATACAAAGGAAGCATGATCTTAAAAGGCGCCGTAAAGAACCTTTCAGTCATTACAGTCTTATCATCACGGAATTCCGTAGCTATTCTAAGCTCTGATACTTTTCCAAATCTGTTCGGTGCATCCACTTTATTTAATATCCTCTAATAAAACACTGCGTCTGATCCATTCCTCAACTTCCTTGATACCTTCGTCACCACGAACGTTGGTAAAGATGAAAGGCTTGTCTCCACGCATTCTTTTTGAGTCTCTTTCCATAACCTTAAGGTCAGCACCTACATAAGGCGCAATATCAATCTTGTTGATAACAAGAAGATCTGACTTTGTGATACCGGGGCCTCCCTTTCTGGGGATCTTATCACCTTCTGCCACGTCAATTACAAAAATAGTAGCATCAACCAGCTCAGGACTGAATGTAGCAGAAAGGTTGTCTCCACCACTCTCAATAAACATAAGCTGGATATCCGGGAATTTTGTCAAAAGATCATCTACTGCCTCAAGATTCATAGACGCATCCTCACGGATAGCGGTATGAGGGCATCCGCCGGTCTCAACACCGGTTATTCTCTCAGGAGAAATAACTGAGTTCTTTGCAAGGAACTGTGCGTCTTCCTTTGTGTAAATATCATTGGTGATGACACCGATACTGTAATCTGATGCCATCTTTCTTGTCAAAATCTCGATCAATGCTGTCTTACCGCATCCTACAGGACCGGCAACGCCAATCTTAACAGCTGCCATAATTAAATACCTCTCTTAATATAAAATCTTAAGACATATAAAGTCTTGAATAAAGAACCTCGTGCTGCATACAACGCAGGTCGAAGCCCGGCGAAGCGAGTCCGATCTCTTCCCAGGAGATATTCATAGCACGCTCTATAATCTCGCCAAATGTATCATATAATCCAATAAGTATCTTCTGTCCGTCTGTCTGGCTTAAGGGAATAGTCTTAACACTGGTAACCACAAGATTTGAAGTGTTGTTATACAGAAAGCATTCCATAGCATCTTTTACAGGTATACCGCCCGCAGCGCAAAGAACACCGTAAGCTACTGCATGATGTGTAGGTTCACCCTTCCTGGCATCAACATATTCTTCAAAAATAGGTTTAAGAAAATCAGGATCCATGTTCTGAACTGTTTTAACAAAACGTGAACCAAGCTTCTGGCTTGCTTCCCTGATCTCCTTAGGTGTCTTACCGGCATCAGCTATCTCGTCAAGCTCCTTGAGCTTTTCGAGATCTCCTGCATTTGCACATTCCCATGCATGTTTAACAAATGCCAACTCATTATAACATAAATTATACTTAAGTTTTTTAAGAATAAATTCCGCTGCGGTCTCCGTATCGTGCACATCTCCATTCTGGATATACGTCTCAAGACCATAGGAATGAGAGTAACCACCTATAGGAAAATAAGCATCATTGAGCTGCAACAGCAGAAACTGGGAATTTATATCCATAAAACCTCCTAGTGTGTATGTGAACTGACGGAAGCTGAAATTCTGGTCTCAAAATTAAATTTTGCTTCTACCACATCAGTAGTCAGACCCGGTATTTTTTCGATCATTGTAAGCATAGGTCCGTTAAAAGGTGTCAAAAATGTTTTTTCGTCCTCTCCTCTGAAAAGAGGTGCGTGTCTGTTTCCTATCTCATAGCAAACCTTTGCTATAACAGCAGGATCACCGTTATCAACCATGATCTTGATAACTTCTGTCTCCTCGAGATTTACCGCTATAACAGAATCACCTTCCACAGCAAGAACATCATCCTGAAGAAGACCTCTCGTCAGAACAGAGTCATCCATATTGATACCGACATCTACGCCACCTCTGCTGGTCTTTCTATGCAGTCTCTTAAATGCCTCATCCCACTGGAAATCAACATAGTCAACCTCTTTACCGGCAAATTCAGGATCCTGAACTTTGCCAAGAATTTTTTCACAAATCATAAAAATACCATCCTCAATTCATCATATACATAGCAATACTGTGACAAAAAAAGCGCTTATGTCCGATCCGGTTATAAAACCTTACGGAAATTGATATATAACCAAATTCATAAGCGCTTTTTTTTATTGAATGATGTATGTGTAAGCACAAGCCCTAAGCAAGTGCATCCGCATACCAAACATCAAGTCAAATCGACTTACACGATTTGTTGTTCGTAATTATTATAATTAGAACAGGTTGTAAATCTGAGTAAGAGGAAGTGACTGTGCGGGCTCAGAGAATGCCTTCTTGCCGTCAACAGTAACTTCGTATGTCTCGGGATCTACAACGATCTTAGGTGTAGCGTCGTTGAACTTCATATCCTTCTTACCGATTGTACGGCAGCCGGATACGGGGATAAGTGTTCTCTTCATTCCGTACTTCTCGCCGATGTTAGCCGCAGCACCAGCCTTAGAAATGAATGTTACACAAGTATCTGTAACTGCGATACCATCAGCACCAAACATCTTCTTGTAAAGGATAGGCTCGCAAGTAGGGATGGAAGCGTTTGCCTCACCCATCTTAGCAGCTGTTACAAGACCACCCTTGATAACGATGTCAGGCTTAGAACCGAAGAATGCAGGGTTCCAAAGAACGATATCTGCAAACTTACCAACCTCAAGAGATCCGCAGAACTTATCAAAACCGAATGTGATAGCGGGGTTGATAGTATACTTAGCTACATATCTCTTAGCTCTGAAGTTGTCGTTGTCGTTGCCCTGATCCTCAGGAAGGGGACCTGTCTGATCCTTCATCTTGGATGCACACTGCCATGTTCTTGTAATAACCTCAGCAGGACGACCCATAGCCTGAGAGTCAGATGACATCATTGAGAATGCACCGATATCATGAAGAACGTCCTCAGCACCGATTGTCTCGGGACGGATTCTTGACTCAGCAAATGCAAGATCCTCAGGGATCTTCTTGTCGAGGTGGTGGCATACGCAAAGCATGTCAAGGTGCTCGTCAAGAGTATTTACTGTGAAGGGCATTGTGGGGTTAGTAGATGAAGGAAGAACGTTCTCTACTGAAGCCACTTCCATAAGGTCGGGAGCGTGTCCACCACCGGCACCCTCTGAATGGAATGTATGGATTGTACGTCCAGCAAATGCATTGATGGAATCCTCTACACATCCGCACTCGTTAAGTGTATCTGTATGGATACAAACCTGAACATCATATTTGTCAGCTGCTGCAAGGCAGTGATCGATAGCTGCAGGTGTAGTACCCCAGTCCTCATGAAGCTTAAGGCCCATAGCACCAGCTGTGATCTGCTCTGCAAGAGCACCTTCAGCTGAGCAGTTACCTTTACCAAGCATACCGATGTTCATCGGATAGTACTCTGTAGCCTTGATAAGCATCTCTACGTTCCAAGGACCAGGTGTACATGTTGTAGCGTTAGTACCGTCAACAGGACCTGTACCACCACCAACCATTGTTGTAATACCAGAATAAAGAGCTGTCTCTATCTGCTGAGGGCAGATCCAGTGGATATGTGTATCAATACCACCAGCTGTTACAATAAGTCCCTCACCAGCAAGTGCCTCTGTAGATGCACCAACTGTCATGCCGGGTGTTACCCCAGCCATTGTTCCGGGGTTACCGGACTTACCGATACCTGCAATGTAACCATCTTTGATACCGATATCTGCCTTGTAGATTCCTGTGTAGTCAAGGATAAGGCAGTTTGTGATAACAAGGTCAAGATCTCCGTCAGCACTTGTTGATGTAACAGAGCATCCCATACCGTCACGAAGTGTTTTACCACCACCGAACTTTGCCTCGTCACCATATACTGTGAGGTCCTTCTCTACTTCGATAATAAGGCTTGTGTCACCAAGACGAACCTTATCGCCTGTTGTAGGACCAAACATTCCTGCGTATTTTGCTCCTGAAATTTTAAAGCTCATAACATCCTCCTCTTAAATTTTCTATAATCAAATAACTATGTTTTCACGTTCAAAAAAGGCTCGTATAAAAAGAATTATTTAATAAATCCCTTTTCCTTAGCTCTTGCTACAGCCTGTGCCTTGTTAGCCTCGGAAGCGATACCGCATGTAAGGTCATTAAGACCATAGATACGCTTTGTTCCGCCGAACTCGCAAAGCTGAACCTCTTTAGACTCACCGGGCTCGAAACGAACACCGTTTCCTGAAGGAATATCAAGGTGATATCCGAAAGCAGCCTCTCTATCGAAAGAGAGTCTCTTATTTACTTCGAAGAAATGGCAGTGAGATCCAACCTGGATAGGACGATCTCCCTCGTTAGTTACCTTAAGAGTCACTGTAGCTCTGCCTTCGTTCAAAGTGATCTCTCTGTCCTGAATAATAGCTTCACCGATTTTCATTCTGCAACCTCCTTAATTATAGTTTGTTTGATTACTGAACCGGGTTATGAACTGATACAAGCTTTGTTCCATCCGGGAATGTGCACTCTACCTGTACAACCTCGATCATGTCAGCAACGCCTTCCATAACCTCGTCCTTTGAAAGCAACTTTGTGCCAAGCTCCATGATCTCTGCTACGGTCTTTCCATCGCGTGCATACTCAAGAATTCCCTTAGTGATCAATGCAACTGACTCGGGATGATTAAGCTTAACGCCTCTTTCCCTTCTTTCCTGCGCTACGAGAGCTGCTGTGTAAACTATAAGCTTCTCCGTGTCCTTATCATTTAAACGCATCTCTTCTCCTCCTTTTCTGGTGTTAGAAATAGTTTTAAGCCCGCTTATGCGGACTTTTCTTAGCTCCAAAAGAAATATACCACAATAGGCATTTCATGTCAACGAAATTGACGTATTTTTTTTCTTTTTTCAGCACTTTTTTTCTATCCCCCCCGAGGGGATGCGGATACGTCCTGTTTTTATGCCTTTTTATCGGTTTTTCACATCTTTATGTCATATCATCCCAGCTCAGGTTAGCTCGTGCTTACATATAAAAAACCCTCATAAACAGAGGGTTTTAGTGAACACATTGTCTTTATACGCATTTTAGATGCCGGGGTTAAAATATGTCTTTTAATTTAATTATCTTTAATCGGATTTAAGTTCATTTTTTATAGTTTTTATACCACGTTTCTTTACTCTGTTCAGAGCCAAAATACTCCCCCCCTTTAAAATGGGCATTTCAGGTGTTTTTTAGCGTGTTTCTTCATTATATTATAGAGGGATAAACATCATTTTTTTATTTTTTAAATAAAGTGGCAAACAGACCTCTCCCGATACTTGCTCCTACATTTCCTCCAAAGGTCTTTCCAAAGGCTCCCATATTTTTACCAAACTGCTTGCCAAGCTCACGTCCTATATTGCCTGCTACGGTATTGCCAACCGAATTCATGGCTTTACGTCTTTCCTTTTCTTTCTTTTTCAGTTCTTTTATCTGCTCTTTTGAAAGACCCGCATAAGGATCTGCAGGTACCTGCTGCTGCCCGCCGTACTGGTTCCCGTACATCTGCTGTCCTGCGTACATATCCTGACCGGCGTATTGTCCTGCCGCACCATACTGGCCCTGTGCATATCCTCCCTGTGCCATACCGGGAAGTGTAGGCTCCGGTGCCTGTTGAGCTGCCGCCTGGGCTTCAGCCTGGGAAAATCCCATTCTCTGGAAAAACTCGTAAGCCGTGTCATTGTCCACATAATGTGCATATTTACTATATAAAAGACTTCCTGTTACCGCTTGCTGTCTTTCCGCTTCAGTAACTGCTCCCATACGGCTTTGAGGAGGCAGGATAAAGGCTTTTTTTGCTATCCCGGGAGTACCTGTCTCGTCCAAAAACGAAACAACTGCCTCTCCCGTGCCAAGCGCCTGAATAGCCTCATAAGTATCAAATTCGGGATTTTCCCTAAAGGACTGGGCCGCTGCCTTAACCGCCTTTTGTTCTGCTGGAGTAAACGCCCTGAGAGCGTGCTCTACCTTGTTGTTTAACTGTGCCAATACACCATCCGGTATATCTCTGGGATTCTGGGTACAGAAGTATATACCTACCCCCTTTGAGCGTATCAGCTTTACCACCTGCTCTATTTTTTCCATAAGCACCCTGGGTGCATCATTGAAAAGTAAATGTGCCTCATCGAAGAAGAAAACAAGCTTGGGCTTGTCTAAATCCCCCACCTCCGGAAGGATCTCAAACAGTTCGGAAAGCAGCCAGAGCAGGAAAGTGGCATACAATCTGCTGTTATTTATAAGACTTGAGCTGTCAAGGATATTTATTATACCTTTACCGCCGGCTCCCAAAGTCAGCCAGTCCGTTATATTTAATGCCGGTTCCGCAAAAAAATCTTCTGCTCCCGCCATCTCCAGCGCTACCACAGCCCTTGTCATGGCGCCAAGGGTGGATGACTGGATCTTCCCATACTCCGGCGCAAGTTCGGCGGAATGTTCGCTCACATAGTTGAACATTGCCTTCAGGTCCTTTGTATCCACCAAAAGAAGATTGTGGTCATCTGCTATCCTGAAGATCACATTCATTACATCGGTCTGCAGATCATTTAAATCCAGTATTCTTGAAAGCAGCATGGGACCCACTTCGGAGATGGTGGTTCTCAGAGGAATACCTGTCTTGCCGAAAAGATCCCATACATTTACGGGATATCCCTGATAGGAAAAGCCCGCCTCAGCAAGCCCGAAACGTTCTATGCGCTCCCTCATGTTTTCAGAATCCTCTCCGGGAGCCATGATGCCTGCCACATCCCCCTTTACATCTGCCATAAACACGGGCACTCCCATATCAGAAAAGCTTTCTGCCATAACTTTGAGCGTCACCGTTTTACCTGTACCTGTAGCACCTGCCACAAGTCCGTGTCTGTTGGCCATCTTGGGCAAAATAAAAATATTTTCGCCCTTGTCATCATTTGCCAGCCATATCTTACCGTCCTTAATCATCCGACAGTCTCCTTTCAAAATACATTTATGTTCTATATTATACACTTATTCTCTCTACATGTCACAAATAAATCAAATAATTACACTTGACTTAAAGATACTATTGCCTTACACTTTGTCTTGACATTTTGTCATGAAGTATATGAAACAATTTAATATGAGTATTTATGGAGAATTAAGATGACTGACGTATTTGATCTGCCTATATTGCAATGGATGCAAAGCAATATCAGGTTTGACGGTTTCACGGGCTTCTGGCAGGTTATGACTTTTTTCGGCAATAAAGCGTGGTTTTGGATCGCCCTGAGTGCACTTCTTATAATCATTCCGGGTACCAGAAAACGTATGGGATTGCCTGCTGCCATTTCTCTTGCCATCACCGGCGGGATCAACTCACTGCTGATAAAGCCTCTTGTAGGACGTATGCGCCCTTTTGATTATACAGATGCTATTGTTCCTCTGGGTGAGCTGCCGGATAGTTATTCGTTTACATCCGGACATACATGCGTAGCTTTTGCCGTGGCTTTGATACTTCTTAAAGCAGATAAGAGGATCGGTGTGCCTGCTGTGATCTTTGCATCCCTGATCTCTTTTTCCAGGATGTATCTGGGACACCACTATCCTACGGATGTTATATGCGGATTCCTTTTGGGATTTGCAGTCAGCAGTGTAGTTTGGTTTTTCTGGAGCAGGACAAGGTTCTATCAGGAGGATCGGGGATGAGTGAACCGTTCGTGGAACTGGATCTTCATGGTCTTACAAAAGAAGAGGCCCGGTATGAGATTGAGGAGTTTCTTTCCAGCCTGGATTCCGGTACATATCAGGTCCGCCTGATACACGGTTACAGTCACGGAAAAGAACTGAAGAATATGATCCTTTCGGAATACCGTTCATGGAAGGGTGTTAAGCGTGTAATGCACGGCGGCAATCAGGGTGTGACTATTCTTGTGATGAGAGAATTATAGTAAATGGGGATTTTTCTGTTTTTTTTATTTTTTCTTTCGAAATGTCACATTTTTTACAGTTGTTGTACACATTTTTAACACAGTTGTCGTGTATTATGGCACACGTAAGATAAACATCTTACAACTTTGTTTTTTCATTTTCATACTATATTTCCTTCTAGCACAAGTGGCGTATCTGATCAATATGCTGCTTGTGCATTTTTTTGTATTTAGGGCTAATGTTATGGCTGAATGGCTTTTATGCGTATGAATTACTATATTTTCTCCACGCTGCCGCTTGACGTCGAAAATATAGTAATTCATATGCAGAGTTTGAAGGTGTCGGTTTTTTGAAGGATTATATGTAAATGCGTTTGTTCTGCGTATGAAAAACAATATTTTCTCCACGATGCCGCTTGACGTCGAAAATATTGTTTTTCATACGCAGAATTTACAGGCTGTTTGTTTTGGTATAACGGGGTGTTTATTTACTGTGATTTTAGCTATACAGATTGATTTCTTTTATTGTCTTTTCACGTTTTATCTATTTTCATAATGTCTGATTTCTGATATTATAAGGGAAGTGACTTTGATTTATTACATAGTGCTAACACACGTAAGATACTGCATTTATATTTGTAATGTGTGGTTTTGACGGTGTTTTTATTTTTTCTCAAGCAGAGGAGTTTTTATTATGTCTGACTTTATTATTGCTACAGCTTCTACTTCCGATCTCGACAGGGAGTATATTGATAAGCACGGAATTGAATTTATCCCTTACACTTATATGCTGGACAGCAAGACTTATTATGATGATTGCCGCAAGGAGACAAGAAAGTCTCTTTTCGAAGCTATGAGAAAAGGACAGATGCCTTCCACTTCACAGATCCCCGAAAAGGAATATGCAGATTTTTTCAGGAAACTGCTGGATACCGGAAAGGACGTACTTTTTTTTGATATGTCAAAAGCCATGTCAAGCTCATATGACAACTCACTTTCCGCTTATGAAAAAGTAAAGACAGAATACCCCGATCAGACACTGACTATAGTGGATACCCGCTGTATTACCGGCGGGCTGGCTTTTTTACTTATCAATGTGGTCAGACTTAAGGAATCCGGTGCATCATTTGCAGAATGTGCCGCTTACGCTGACGAGCATAAAATGAACGTGGTACACCATTTTGCCGTGGACGATCTTAAATGGCTGCGTAAAGGAGGCCGCCTGTCCAATGCATCTGCTGTGATCGGCACTTTGCTGAATATAAAGCCTATACTTTATGTATCTGATGAGGGAACTCTTATAGCTTCTTCTAAGGTACGCGGCCGGAAGACCTGCCTTCAGAATATGATAGACGCCATGGAAAAGGATATTGTGGATCCTGCCGGCAAGGAGGTTATTATAACTCACGGCGATTGTGAGGAAGAAGCCGCCCAAATGGCAAAAAAAATGAAGGATATGTATCCTTCACTTGGTGATATTCATCTTCTTATGCTGGGACCTACCATCGGTTCTCACGTGGGGCCCGGTTTTATAGGAGTGTTTTATTACGGAAGCGGCCGATTCTTCTGATCGGAATGTTCTTATGTCATTTCTATATTTTTAGCTCCGTATTTGTTTTTTAAGCTTGTAAGCATATGCCCGGTTACCCGGGTTTTTTTTGTGTCCGGCCATTTATCCATGGTCTTTTCTTTTTCACAGTAAACGATTACATTGTCGCGTCCGTAATAAACGGATCCGGCTTCAGAGGACACCTTTCCATTATCTTCAAGTGTCCCGGAATGACCCGCGCCCCGGTCTGCAGAGTCCTCTTCTTCTCCTGTCTCCAGCAGGTTCTCAAGATCGCTCTTTTGCTTCTTATACTCTTCTTCGCTTTCAAACCTTATCCAGAGCTTGCGGGGTACATCATCCATCTTTACAATTGTATCAGCCAGAAGCTTCGCCTGATCTCCCGTAGCATCCACATTTGCTTTTCCTGTGATAAATACTCTTTCCCCTTCCGCCAAAATCTCTCTGTATCTGCTGTAGGTCTGTGGAAATACAACTATTTCCAAAGTGTCCAGGACGTCTTCCAGGGTAATGAAGCACATGTTCTGACCGTTTCGGGTGACTATTTTTGATATACCGGAGATTATTCCGCCGACGGTATAGCTGCGCTTGTCTTTTACTACCATATCCACACTGGCCGCTTTGTCTTCTCTAAAATCGGTGGACGCAGCAGTGGTGCAGCGTTTCCATATGTTGGCCTCGTCATCCAGGGGATGCCCGCTTACATATATCCCAAGCATTTCTTTTTCATAGTCTAAGATATCCCTCAGTTCAAACTCAGGTGCATCGGGCACTTTTACTTCCATGGATGCCGCCAGATCAGCACTTCCGCTTTTGTCCCCGTCGTCTCCGAGAAAATCCATAAACGACATCTGCCCTGAGGTCTGATTTTTGTTTTTCCTGGACTCACTTTCCAAAAGCAGTTCATTTATATTCATCATTCCGCGACGGGTGTGGCCGAAGGAGTCCAGTGCCCCGGACTTTATAAGGCTTTCCATG
>CAMOUW010000032.1 GCA_946626755.1 uncultured Clostridia bacterium | reverse complement strand
AAGAAGACAGGATTGATAGACGCTGAGAATATCAGCAGACTGTTTTCAACCGGAGGTTTCTTAGAGATCTTCATGTAACATATAGTTTAAGAATAAAAAGGCCCCATTGGGAAGTGCAGCTTAGAAACTGCAACCCAATGGGGCTTTTTGATATTAAATCACCACTGGCGGGGAGGTCTTTGTGCGTTGTTAAAGTCTGTACGGTTTCCGCCGTCGCGTTCAAACGGAGGACGGTTTTCGTCATTATAGCCGTAGTATCTGCCATATCCGTTATATCCGTAGTATCCGTTGTAGTCATTATAATAATCGTAGTTGTCCTCATATTCGTAGTCATCTGACTCATCACTGTAGGGCACATACTCAGGATCATCGTAGGATGTATCGGTATTAGAATCATCTGAGTCTGTAAAATCAGGTCTGATCACACCCCAGTAGCCCATACTGCTGAAATCATAGCCGCTAACACTTTGTACATAGCTGCCACCCCAGTTCTGGTGGTATGATTCGTTATCTCCCGTGTATATAGCCACATGCCCATAAGAACCTCCTGTATAGACCAATATATCTCCCGGTTGGGGTGTAGCATCCTCGATGCGCTGCCATCCTGCAGGAAGAGAATTGTAAGTGTAAGTGTTCGCATTTCCTCTTACAGGCGTCACTCCCAGATAATCATAATATGCCTTGATAAGATCCACGCACTGATTGCCGTAAGCTCCGTCATAATCGATCCCCTGTCCCTCTAAAGACTTAACCCATGCAACCGCATCAGAGGCAGAATATCCTCCGGTCTGTGCAAATGCAACCTCGCCTGCACCCAGCATAGCCGGTGCAGCTACACAAAGACCTGTTGCCGGTATCAATAGCTTCTTCATCAAATTCTTAATCTTCATAATTCACTCCTTATAAAAACAAATTCAATCTCATCGCCTAAAAAGCAACTTACATATGCAACTCATTCTGTTGCACAGTTATTAAAATATCACTACAATATGTAATAAATATGTAATACTTTTGTAATATTTGTGATTTTTCCCAACACATTTAACAAATCTCTAAAGAAAAGCCGTATATATATAACCCTGTAGGCGTCAAACTCCCGAAGTATCAGACGTTCGTCTAAATGTGAAAATACTCTGACGTTTCAATGAACATAATCCAAAAACAATCCAAACCGTATTTTAGTAAAGAACTTAATATAGTATACTAAATCAAACGACACTTCATACGTTGTAAGTATACTCGGAACCTCTTGCAGCGTACATACATATTTGTTTTAAGGTGATGATAGCTATGAAAAAAATAAACCTGAAAAAAAGAATTACAAGCCTGCTTTGCACCACTCTGATCGCAGCAGGGATCACAGGCGGTATTGCAGCAGGAAGCAGCATTTACGTACAGGCTGATACCATCGACGAGCTTTTTCAGCAGAGAGAAGACCTGACAAAGCAGGAAAAAGAACTGGAAGAGCAGAAAAAAAAGATGGAGGAAGAAAAGAAAAAAACAGAAGAAGAAGTAAAACAGCTTGAAGAACAGCTCAAAGCACTGGTAGATGAAATAAACAAGCTGGACGCCCATCTTTCCGAACTCATGGGTCGTATATTCGAAGTAAACCGGCAATTAGAAGAGCAGAAAGCAAAACAGAGCAAGCAGTATGAAGAAATGAAGCTGCGTATCCGCTACATGTATGAAGACTCCAACCACAACATGAGTGAAGCCCTGGTAAGCTCCGGAGACATGAAGCAGGCGCTCAATGCAGCCGAATACTTCCAGCGGATATACAGCTACGACCGGAGCAGACTTGATGAGATAAAAGACACAAGAGAGAAAATAGAAGAGCTTCAGTCACAGCTTCAGTCAGAATTTGACGAAGTAAAAAAAGCCGAAGAAGAAATGGCGGCAAAGCGCACTCAGGTAGCAGAAATCGCTACTCAGAAAAAAGACAAGATTTCCGGTCTGAGTGCAGACATTGCTGCGACAGTAAACTCCATTGCTGATACCCAGCAGGCCTTCAAGGATACCAACGAAGCACTGCAGGCAGAGATACGTGCAAAAGCAGGACAGTTAAACGGTGCGCAGACTGAAGAGCTCATAAAATTTGCCAGACGTGCCAGAGAATCGTCAGAGGGGTATGATGCAGGAGCCAAAAATAATCTGATAGCAGAGCTGGCCAGCACCAACAAAGGGACATTTCCCTGTACGGCAGGATGGTGTGCAGCCTGGGTGTCCGGAGTATACAACGCGGCAGGAGTACTCCCTCCTCATGGCAATGCTATCGACTATTGGAATAAATGGCAGTCCACCGGTTCCACATCCATGAAAGACATCCCTGTGGGAGCGGCAGTTATCAGTTCCGGTGCGGGATATGAAGGCTCTATCTATGGTCACATAGGCATATACATCGGCGGAGGTCTTGTGGCCAGCAATATAGGCTACTGCAAGATCGAAACAGTAGAATCCTTCGGTGCATCCGCCACAGCCAACTGTCAGGGACATACCGGCTACATCGGATGGGTATGGCCCAACGGGATTGTTCTCGGAAAATAATATATAAAAAAACAAACCTGTGTATAGTATCGTGTATGGCAGACAACCCCATACCCGGTACTATGCACAGTTTTTTTAAAAAAGAATATCAGCGTTTTACCTCCAGCAGGTCATCTATTCGTATCTCACGTTCGCTTATGATCATACGTCTGTAGGTTTTATCGATTTTTTCAACCCTGCCGTGGAGAGTCAGAATACGTCCTTCCTTAAAATATTTCACTTCAATACTGTCGCCTACATTTACACATACCAGCTCGGCATTAATAGCCTCAGCTGCCTCTTCCGACAGCTCGGGTCTTTCCATAAGACAGTGTTCTATCTCTTTTTGTCTGAGTGCCTCCTGTAATCCCGGGAGTGCGGAAAAAGGCATAAACTGTTTGGCTCTGTGTACTCTGGACATCTTTGGTCTGGCCATAAAAACACCTCCCGAAACATAATAGCATATCTCCGGGAGGTTGTAAACGTATGTTTGCATGATTGTATGTAAAACTGTGCTAAATGCAAACAGTCCTAATATCTGAATATCATCAGAAGTATGAAGATCACAGCCAGTATTCCTATGAAAGGCAGTGAGAAAATAAAACGTATAACCCGCAATATAGCCGAAATGATAAATATAAATATCGCAATAGCGACAATGATCATCAATGCATTCAGGATCAAGCCATCACCCCCTGTAAACACGGTATTTCATACATGTGTCACCATCCGACCTGTGAACGCAGATCATTGATCCGGTCACGATATCCGTTTATGGTATCGTTCAGACCGCTGTCTATCTGCTGGCCGTATTCGATGATCTGATCCCCGGCACCTTCCAGATATCTGCGTATCTCATCGCCGTAATTGTAATCTCCATTAGAAGTATCGCCGTAAGACCACTGCTCTGATCCGGAGTCGTAAACCTCACTGCTCTCATTGTCCGAACCGGAAGAACCGGAGTTGTCATCGCCGTAGCTATAGTAATAAGGAGACTCTGTAGCTTCACTTTCAGAAGGAGTATAGTCCGTATCACTGTCGCTGTTATCGCTGCTCCAGCCTTTGTTATAAAACTCATCGTTGGAGTTGCTGCGGTCATCATATGAATACGTATCGCTGTCGCTTCTGTTTGAACCGTAAGAATCTGAGTCAGATGAGTCGGAATCATCATGGGATGAGTTACTGTCTCTTGAAGGTCTTTCGTATCCGTAATCATCATTTCCCGTGTCAGTGCTGGAACCCGGCTCGGAATATACCGCTGACTCCGGTTTGTCACCAGCTGCCTCAGTAGCAGGGGCAGCAGTGGTAGTCTCCTTCGTAGTGGTGGTTTCCTCCTGGGCTACAATGGACTCGTCAGGTGACCCGAAAATATTTCCTATGTTGTTGGCGACAATGGCGGTAACAAATGCACCTGTGATACCTACGGCAGCCACGATACCGGCAGTAGTCCATTTTGAAAGCTTTTTGGGCGGTTTCTCCCCGGTTTCTTCCATAGAGACTGTGTCACCTGCGATATCTTCATCCGGATCTTCCCGGACATCTCTTTCTTCATAAACGATGTCCGGCTCAACTCTCATACCGCATTTTTCGCAAAATTCGTCATCAGGTCTGATATTATTTCCACAATTGGTACATTTCATAGTATCCATCCCTCCCAAAAAAAATGTGACTTGATGCTTCAGAAGGAAGAATGACAATTCTCCTACAATCAATTTAACACAAAATCATAGGAAAAAACCGTGTTCACATATATTTCAGATGTGAAAAAAAAATAAAAAATGTCCTGTCAAGTAAAAATACTTGACAGCTATTTTCTAATCTGTTATTATACCCTGCGGTTATGTGAAGGATGACACAAAGGATCATTTGAGATATGAAGGAAAAGATTTATGAGCAGACACTTTTGTATGATTTCTACGGTGAACTTCTAAATACCCACCAGAGAACTGTTTACGAGGATGCGGTATTTAATGACCTGTCTCTTAGTGAAATAGCCCTTCAGTGCGGGATTTCCAGACAGGCGGCTCATGACATGATAAAAAGGGTGGACGCCCTTCTTAGCGGATATGAGCAGAAGCTGCGCATGATAGAGAGATACAAAAAGATAGAGAAGCTCACGGCCGATCTGAAAAAGATATCGGCTGAAGAGCTGCCTGATCCTGACAGTGCACTCCATACACTTAAAAATGATAAAAATCGTGTCTTGCGCATAGCCGATGACATTATGACAGCTTTATATTGATAAAGAGGTGGTTATATGGCATTTGACAGTCTTTCTGAAAAACTTCAGAATGTATTCAAAAAACTTCGCGGAAAAGGCCGGCTCAGCGAAGCTGACGTTAAGGAAGCCGTTAAAGAAGTCAAAATAGCCCTGTTGGAAGCGGATGTCAACTTCAAAGTAGTAAAAAACTTTATCAATACCGTCCAGGAAAAGGCAGTGGGGGAAGATGTTATGAAGTCCCTTACTCCCGGACAGATGGTGGTAAAGATAGTAAATGAAGAACTGACGGCTCTTATGGGGGCTGAAAAAACAGACATAGCTCTTCGTGGCGACGGCAACCCTACCCACATCATGATGGCGGGCCTGCAGGGTGCCGGTAAGACCACGACGGCAGCCAAGCTGGCGGGCAAGCTGAAGGAAGCGGGTAAGCGGCCTATGCTTGTGGCCTGTGACGTGTACAGACCTGCGGCTATCGAGCAGCTAATTGTAAATGGTGAAAAGCTCGGTATAGAGGTGTTTTCCATGGGCACCGGCCATGACCCCGTGGAAATTGCAGCCCGGTCTGTAGAATATGCGGCAGAGCACAGATATAACGTCATCATCTTTGATACTGCCGGACGTCTTCATATAGATGAAGACATGATGGATGAGATAGCCCGTATCAAAAGCGATGTGGGCGTCGATGAGACAGTCCTGGTAGTAGATGCCATGACCGGTCAGGATGCGGTAAATGTTGCAAAGACATTTGACGAAAAGGTAGGTATAGACGGAGTTATACTTACCAAGATGGATGGTGATACCCGAGGTGGTGCGGCACTTTCCATTAAAGCAGTTACGGGCAGACCCATTTTATATGTGGGTATGGGAGAAAAGCTCTCAGATCTGGAGCAGTTTTATCCGGACCGTATGGCTTCAAGGATACTTGGCATGGGAGACGTGCTTACGCTTATTGAAAAAGCGGAAGCGGAGATAAATGAAGAAGAAGCACGGGAGATGACCCGTAAGATACAAAGATCCGGCTTCGACTTCGATGATTACCTCAAGTCCATGAAACAGCTTAAAAAGCTGGGTGGTCTGAGTAAGTTTATGGGTCTTCTGCCAAATATCGGGATAACGGGTAAAATGAAAAGCCTCGACATAAACAGTGACGAGACGGAAGAGACCCTTAAACGTAATGAAGCTATCATTTATTCCATGACGCCTAAAGAGCGTTCCAATCCCGATCTGTTGAATCCTTCCAGGAAAAAAAGGATCGCGGATGGTTCGGGAGTGGATATCAGTGAGGTGAACAGACTGGTCAAGCAGTTTGACCAGGCAAGAAAAGCCGTGAAGCAGATGCCCGGACTTTTCAAAGGAGGCAAAGGCGGACGAAAGGGTATGTTCGGCAAGATGCCCCTGGCATAATAACAGATTATTACATAATTTTATCGGAGGTATTTTAAAAATGGTTAAGATCAGATTAAAGAGACTCGGAGCAAAGAAAAAGCCTTTTTACAGAGTAGTTGTTGCAGATTCAAGATCACCCAGAAACGGAAGCTTCATTGAAGAGATCGGTGTATACGATCCCAACATCGAGCCTGCAAGATTTGAAGTAGATGGCGAAAAGGCAAAGAAGTGGCTCGGTAACGGAGCTCAGCCTACAGAGACAGTTGCAAGACTCTTTAAGGCTGCCGGCATAGAAAAATAATGCAGGATTTATCAGATTGTCTCCGGGTGGGAGTGATAGTTACTACCCATGGGATAAGGGGACAAGTAAAGGTATTTCCCACAACGGATGATCCGGAAAGATTTCTGGATTTAAAAGAATGTTATATCAAGACAAAAGAGGGAGTCATCACTCTTGAACCGGAGAATGTGAAGTTTTTCAAGCAGTTTGTTCTCTTAAAGTTCAAAGACTATGACAATATAAATGATGTCCTTACTTTTGTTAAAAAGGATATTTTTGTATCCAGGGAAAATGCGGTAAGTCTCGAACCGGGAGAGTATTTTATCTGCGATCTCATCGGTCACAAAGTGGTGTCGGATACGGGTGAGGAGCTGGGAGTGATGAAGGATATCATCACATCCTCGGCCAACAACGTATACGTGGTCGCACGTCCCGGCGGGAAGGATTTGCTTATACCCGTGATAGACAGCTGTGTGGTGGGACATGACATGGAAAAAAAGACAACTACAGTTCATTTGATAAAAGGACTTACAGAACTGTAAAAAATATTTACATAGAAGTTTAGGAGGTTTAATAAAATGGATTATATCAGTAAGCTGGAAGCTGAACAGATGAAGGCTGAGGTGCCCCAGTTCAGAGTAGGAGATACAGTAAAGGTGTCAAACAGGATCAAAGAGGGTAACCGTGAGAGAACACAGATCTTTGAAGGTACGGTTATAAAGATTCAGGGAACCGGAGCCAGAAAGACATTTACAGTTAGAAAGCTTTCCAACGGTGTAGGCGTTGAGAAGACTTTCCCTATCCACTCCCCCAATGTTGAGGATGTAAAGGTTGTAAGATACGGTAAAGTAAGAAGAGCTAAGCTTTACTACCTGCGCGAGAGAACAGGTAAGGCTGCCAGGGTTAAAGAACTTGTAAAATAATTTTTGAAATGGACAACTGCAGACTTTAGGTATGCGGTTGTCCTTATTTGTATTTAGGAACGATCATTTCGGATTTATAACGGCAGGTTATTATGAATAATTATCAGTGGTATCCCGGTCATATGGCCAAAGCGCTGAAGACTATGCGGGAGGATATAAAGCCCGTTGATGTGCTTATTGAGCTGTGTGATGCAAGGGCGCCGGAAAGTACCCGCAATCCCAACATTACGGATCTTTCCCGGGGGAAGATACACATCCTTGTTTTAAATAAAAAAGATATGGCGGATGAGACCGGCACTTCCAGGTGGCTCGCTTACTACAGGGAGCAGGGTGTGACGGCAGTAGCGGTGGATGCAAAGAGCAAAGAGGATATAAAAAGGGTAAATTCCTTCATAGAGAAGAAGATATCCGACAAGTTCTCCGGAGCCGACAGCCGTCTTGCAGAGGCTGTAAAAAAGGCGGGGGGTAATCTTAAAAAACGTACCGTAAGGATTATGGTGACGGGTATACCCAATGTTGGAAAATCCACATTTATAAATTCCTTTGCCGGAAAAGCCGGTGCAAAGACGGGAAACCGTCGGGGCGTGACAAGAGGAAGACAATGGATACGCTTAAGGAGCGGAAGGGATCTTTTGGATACGCCCGGTGTCTTGTATGTCAAACCCCTGAGTCAGGAAGCGGGTATGCGTATAGCATTTATAGGCTCACTAAACGACAACAATCTCAATACCGAAGAGCTGGCGCTGGATCTTATAAAGTGGATGCTTCTGCATTATCCCGGCAGGATCGCAGACAGGTATGGTGTGGATGAGGGAGATGTTTCTGATGCACTTAAGGTCATGGAGGATATAGGAGAAAAAAGAGGGGCTCTTAAAAAAGGCGGGATAACTGATTATGAAAGGACTGCCATGCTGATTCTGGATGATTTCAGGAATCTGAGACTGGGTCCTGTGACTTTAGAGATGCCTGAGGACACAGAGGGATTTATCAATGAAAAAGCTTGAAGGTGAAAAACTTGTAGCTGAACTGGCGCGACTTGACGCCATGAAGGAATATGAAAAAAAATATGCCGGAAAGGGCTATGTTTGCGGCATAGATGAAGCCGGACGCGGACCTCTGGCAGGACCGGTGGTGGCGGCAGCTGTCATACTTCCGGCAAACAGGGATTTTATATATCTGAATGATTCCAAAAAGGTTACGGAAAAGAGAAGAGAAATCCTTTTTGATGAGATCACAAAGGAAGCTGTTGCTTACGGTATCGGTATGGCATCCTGCGAAGAGATAGATGAAATAAACATACTTCAGGCCACGTATCTGGCTATGAGGCGGGCTCTTGAAAATATGGCGGTAAAACCGGATGTGTGTCTTAATGACGCAGTGACTATTCCTGATGTGGATATAGAACAGGTGCCTATAGTAAAGGGAGATGCCAAAAGCGTATCCATTGCAGCAGCCAGTATTGTGGCCAAGGTGACGAGGGATCGTCTTATGCAGATGCTGGACAGGGAGTATCCCGGATATGGTTTTGCAAAGCATAAGGGTTACGGAACCAAAGAACACAGGGATGCTATAAGGCGTATGGGAGCCACACCTTATCACAGGAAAACCTTTCTTGGAAACATAATAAATACAGGCGTCTGATATTAAGAGGCGGGAGAGTGACATATGGAGGCTTTAAACAAACGGCACCTGGGTTCTGTGTATGAAAAAGCTGCAGGAAAACATTTAGAGAATGCGGGACTGAAGATTTTAGTGTATAATTACAGATACAGGCGCGGCGAGATCGATATAATCGCAAAAGACGGTGAGTATTATGTGTTTGTGGAAGTCAAAGCCAGGAGAAGCGAGAGTCACGGAACACCCCTTGACGCGGTAGATACAAGAAAACAGAGGATCATCAGAAGAACCGCCGAATCATATCTTTATACAAATCATATTTATGATGCGTATTGTAGATTTGACGTTATAGGTATAAGCCGGTCGGAAGATACCGGTGCATATGACATAGAATGGATAAAAGACGCATTTTAGTCGGGTTCATTCGGAAAATATTTATTATTTTTATTTGGAGGCAGATCATGGGTAAACCCATTGTAGCTATTGTAGGCAGGCCGAATGTGGGCAAATCCACACTTTTTAACAGCCTTGCGGGAGAGAGGATATCTATAGTACAGGATACCCCCGGAGTCACCAGGGATCGTATTTACGCAGAGGTGGACTGGAACGGAAGCGTATTTACCGTGATAGATACCGGCGGTATTGAACCGGAAAGTAAAGATATAATTCTTGCCCAGATGCGGGAGCAGGCCCAGATAGCCATAGATACCGCGGATGTTATCATTTTTGTCACGGATGTACGTCAGGGGCTGGCGGATGCGGATGATAAAGTTGCCCAGATGCTCAGACGTTCCGGAAAGCCAGTCGTACTTGCGGTAAATAAAGTAGACAATTTCCTGAAAATGCAGGCAGATGTGTATGAGTTCTACAACCTGGGGATAGGAGAACCTCATCCGGTTTCTGCGTCTTCCAAACTCGGGCTTGGTGATCTTCTGGATGAGGTGACGGCAGTACTGCCTGCAGGCGGAGAAGCTGACGAGGAGGATGATACCCCCAAGATAGCTGTTGTGGGCAAGCCCAACGTAGGAAAGTCATCTCTTATAAATAAGCTTCTTGGAGATAAAAGGCTTATAGTTTCCGATATTGCGGGAACTACAAGAGATGCTGTGGATACGGTTGTTAAATATGAAAAAAAGGAGTATATTTTTATAGATACAGCCGGTTTAAGAAGAAAGAGCAAGGTCAAAGAAGATATAGAGCGATACAGCGTTATAAGAACCGTAGCTGCGGTAGAAAGAGCCGATATCGTAGTACTTATGATCGATGCCACGGAAGGTGTTACGGAACAGGATGCCAAGATTGCAGGTCTTGCCCATGAAAACGGAAAGGGTATTATAATAGCCGTAAATAAATGGGATGCCGTAGAGGATAAAAATGACAAGACCATGAAGGAGATGTCCGAGGATATAAAGTCGGTATTGTCATTTATACCCTATGCTGAGATGATATTCATATCGGCACTGACGGGACAAAGGACAGATAAGCTTTTTAAGCTTATAGAGATCGTATCTGAAAGCCGTTCCATACGTATACCTACGGGAGTGCTCAATGAAATCCTTGCAAGGGCTACAGCCGTGCAGCAGACACCCCAGGACAAGGGAAAGAGTCTGAGGATTTACTATATGACTCAGGTATCGGTCAAGCCTCCGGCGTTTGTACTTTTTGTAAATGACAAAGAACTTACTCATTTCTCTTATACAAGATTTTTGGAAAATCAATTGAGAGACACATTCGGTTTCAGAGGGACATCCATAAGAATGATGTACCGTGAGAGAAATGAGAAATAAAAACGACACTCAAAAACGAAGACTATAGGGAGACACTATAGATGGGACAGTTTTTTTCATTGTTGATAGGCTATATAATCGGCGCGGTTATCCAGACCTCTTACTGGTACGGTAAAAAGAGAAATATGGATATCCGCCGGTATGGCAGTGGAAATGCCGGTACCACCAATGCCATGCGTACTATGGGTAAAAAAGCAGGTGTTATAACGGCTGTTGGTGATGTGGCAAAGGTGTTTTTGTCGGCTCTGATATCATGGGCTATATTCAGAGGGACAGGGATGCCTACAATGCTTATCTTTCTGTACAGCGGTCTGGGCACGGTACTCGGGCATTGCTTTCCGTTTTATATGGGATTTAGAGGCGGAAAAGGCGTGGCTACCACGGCGGGAGTGATCATTTCCTTGTTTTTCCTGCCTTATCATTGCTGGGTGATGACGCTTCTGGGAGTTCTTACTTTCTTTGGCGTACTTATAGTCACCAGATATGCTTCCCTGGCTTCTCTTTGTCTTGTAACGGAGTTTCTCATAGAGATCATCATATGGGGAGCCTTCGGCAATACCATGCTTTCGGGCAGTACCCTAGCACAGGGTATATGTCTTGTGATAATTATTACGGCTGTCACATACCTCAAGCACAGGGGCAATATTGAACGTTTGCTAAACGGAAATGAGCGCAAGTTCGGAGAGAAAGTAAAGACTGCTTCTAACAGACGTGGCAGACGCACCAACCCGTCAGAGTATTCACCCCGAAGAAGCAGACCTGCTGCCGCAGAGGATATGTATGAAAGGCGTGGACGAAAAGCAGATGAAGACATTTACATGAAGGACAGCATTGAAGAGGATTACGGTTTTGAAGAGGGATATGAGGACGATATTCAGGAACGGTTCTCTGAGGATCCTATAAAAACAGGCGATTATCGCAAGACGACCGGTAGCGATGGCTTTGAAGGCTATGAAGATTTTGAAAGGTCTGGCAGGGACGAAAGAAACAATAGTTATAACAGGCGTGATATTCGTGAGGATTATGGACAGGATTATAAATATGATCATGGCACTGACCGGGATTTTGATCATGAGGATACCGGGCATGAGTCATTACGCACCGGTAGAAATCTGTCGGGCAGAGACATAAACAACGGTTACGACAGGTACAGACGTTCGAGGAGCGTAAGAAGAGAAGAGCCTGTTTTTAAGGATTTTGATAATGGCGATAGCATTGATGATTATAATTCTGATTCTAACGTCGATGAGTTTGTACGGGATGTCAGAGAAGATGAGATGCCGGATAAAAGCGATCCGAACTACGGACGTGAGTTTATATGGGATGCAGAAAAAAACAGGTATGTAAGATACCGTGACTATGAGTTTAAGGATTAAAAAGAGGTGTATATGGCGGATGTATGTATAGTGGGATCCGGCAGTTGGGGGACGGCTATAGCCGTCCTTTTGGCACGGAAGGGCGAAAAAGTTACTCTTTGTTGTATGAGCGAAAAAAAATATAACGAACTGATGCAGCACAGAGAAAATATATCGGCCCTTCCGGGAGTAAAGCTTCCGGAAAACATAAATGTAACCATGGATTTGGAAAATGCCGTGAAGGCATCTGATGTGACGGTCATGGCTGTAGCCTCTCCGTATATCAGGGAAACAGCAAAAAAAATAGCACCATTTGTAAAGCCCGGGACTTATTTGGTTGACGTGGCAAAAGGTATTGAAGAAGATACTCTTATGACCATGGAACAGATTGTAAAAGAGGAGATTCCCGAAGCCAGGTCGGCGGTTCTTTCCGGACCGAGTCATGCTGAAGAGGTGGGAAGAGGCATACCTACAACATGTGTTATAGGAGCTGATGACAAAGAAACGGCAGATTACTTGCAAAATCTTTTTATGTCTGACACATTCAGAGTATATGTAAATCCCGATGTGCTTGGGGTTTCTTTGGGAGGAGCCCTGAAAAATGTTATTGCCCTGGCTGCGGGTATTGCTGACGGGCTGGGCTACGGAGACAATACAAAGGCGGCACTGATAACCAGGGGTATTTCGGAAATGTCCAGGCTGGGATTGAAAATGGGTGCGAGTCCCGAATCCTTTGGCGGGCTTTCCGGAATAGGCGATCTCATTGTTACCTGTGCCAGTATGCATTCCAGAAACAGAAGGGCAGGGATACTTATCGGGCAGGGGAAAAGCACCGATGAAGCCATGAAGGAAGTTGAGATGGTGGTAGAAGGAGTGTATGCTGCAAAAGCTGCCAAAAAACTGGCTGATAAATACGGAGTGGAGATGCCCATAGTAAATGAAGTAAATAAAGTGCTGTTTGAAGGAAAGTCTCCGGCAGATGCGGTTAATGATCTGATGCTCAGAGATAAAACGGCAGAAGTAAACACTATGAGATGGGGGGAGTGATTTTTTGAGAGTAATAGCAGGCAGTGCCCGTTCACTTCCGTTGAAAACGCTGAAGACAGGAGATACGCGCCCTACAACAGACAGGATTAAAGAAACTCTTTTTAATATTCTGATGCCTGATCTGCCGGGATGCAGATTCCTGGATCTTTTTGCCGGTGCCGGAGCAATAGGTATAGAAGCTCTGAGCAGAGGGGCAAAAGAAGCATATTTTGTGGAAAAGAATACCGATGTAGTGAAGATTATAACCGAAAATCTTAAATTTACAAAACTGTATGACAAGGCCAAAGTGCTTAAAAGAGATGCCTATGATGCTGTAGCTGAACTTGCCGGTAGTGGTGTGTTTGATATAATATTTATCGATCCTCCTTATGGAAAGCAGATGGGCTTTGAAATGCTTAAGGTTCTTAAAAGAAGCGGAATAGCAGATGAAGATACTTTAGTAGTGATCGAAGAAGACTTAAGTGATGAGATCGCTGAGGGTGATGTTTTTTCCGGTTTTGAGATAAAGAGAATAAAAAAATACAGAAGCAACAGACACATTTTTTTGAAAAAAACTGATCAGCCATAGACAAGGAGAAAAAGGTGAAGGCAGGAATATATCCGGGGAGTTTTGATCCCGCCACCTTCGGGCATTTGGACATAATAAAGAGGGCAGCGGCTCTCATGGACAACCTGATCGTGGGAGTTTTGAAAAACAATGGAAAAACACCGTTGTTTTCAGTTGATGAACGTGTTAATATGTTAAGAGATGCGGTGAAAGATATCGAAAATGTTCAGGTTATGAGTTTTTCGGGTCTTTTGGTGGATTTTGCCAGACAGCACGGTGTAAATGTCATAGTCAGAGGCTTACGGGCTGTTACTGATTTTGAATATGAGCTTTTGATGTCCCAGACCAACAGAGTCATGGCGCCTGACATCGACACCATATTCCTGACCACAAGTCTTGATTATGCTTACCTTAGTTCCAGCACAGTGAGAGAGATAGCATCTTACGGGGGAGATATAAGCAAGTTCGTACCGCCCGATATAGAAGACATTATCAGAAAAAAATATAAAGAAGAGAATCGATAAGGTATACGGAGGATAAAGATGAGTAAGATAGAGCAGATCATAGAAGAGTTACAGACTTATGTAAGTGAGTGCAAGAGTCCTACATTCGGCGGTGGCGGAAAGATCATCTGTGAGAGAAATGCCATGGAGGATTTTATCGAGGATCTGAGACTCAGTACGCCTGAGGAGATCAAGAAATATCAGAAGATTATCAGCCAGAAGGATATGATCCTTGCAGATGCAAAGAGCCAGTCCAGTGCCATGATCGCAGAGGCACAGAGACAGACCCAGAAGATGATAGATGAGCATGAGATCATGCAGAGAGCCTATGAAGAGGCTCAGAAGCTGGTTGAAACAGCTAAAGAGGATGCCCAGAGGATAGTAGACAGCGCTACAGAGGATGCCAACACTATCAAAGAAAGTGCCATCAGATATACAGATGATATGCTTGCAGGTCTCCAGGATATAGTAGACGGCGCTATAAATGAGCAGGAGGACAGACAGGCGGCGCTTATCGGGCATTTGAGAGAAGTGTCTGCCACAGTTGCTCAGAACAGACAGGAGCTTGTACCCCAGCTTGATCCCGAGGCGTCTGAAGGGTATGGTGCAGGTTTCGAAAGGGTAGATGATGTAGCTGAAGAGGACGGAGAAGTTTTCCTCAGAGATACATTTGACAATGAGGAATGATGAAACTGCCGGAAAATTATAAAGACCGGATGATGCGGCTTTTAAAGGACGATTATCCTTTGTACGAGGAAAGTCTTTTGAAGCCGCGTTTTTTTGGTTTAAGGGTCAATACTTTAAAAATATCGCCGGAAAGATTCAGGGAGATCAGTCCTTTTTCCCTGCGGGAAGTGCCTTGGACAGACAACGGCTTTTACTATGAGGAAAATGACAGACCGGCTCTTCACCCCTATTATTATGCAGGGCTGTATTATATACAGGAACCAAGTGCCATGACGCCGGCTCAGGTACTTCCGGTAGATCCGGGAGACTGTGTGCTGGATATGTGCGCAGCGCCGGGAGGAAAATCCACGGAACTGGGGGCTAAGCTAAAGGGCGAGGGTATTTTGGTATCCAATGATATCAGTGCATCCAGAGCAAAAGCGCTTCTTAAAAACATAGAACTGACCGGTATAAAAAACGTATATGTTACTTCGGAGGAACCGCATTCCCTTGAGCGCAAAGCCGGTATTTTGTTTGATAAGATACTGATAGATGCGCCGTGTTCGGGAGAGGGGATGTTCAGAAAAGATCCCAAGCTTATAACGGCATGGCAAAAGAACGGTCCGGATTATTACAGTGCCATTCAAAAAGAACTGGTAAGGTGTGCTGTAAGGATGCTAAAGCCGGGAGGTATGCTTGTTTATTCCACCTGTACATTTAATAAACAGGAAAATGAAGACATTATTACCGGACTTTTGTCGGAGCATGGAGAGATGTCTCTGGTGGATATACCCAAAGAGCATGGTTTTTATCCCGGTTTTACCGATACAGAAGATGAAAAAAGGTATCATCTGGAGAGGGCTGCCAGGCTTTTTCCTTTTGCTTTGGACGGGGAAGGGCATTTTGTGGCTCTTTTGAAAAAGGAAGGTGAGTCCGTAGCATATTCTGAGTCAGGAGTAAAAACAAAAGCCAAATTATCAGAAGAGACTTCAGAATTTATTAAAAAACTCAAGCTTTCCGAGGATGCTCTAAATATAGCTGTCCACGACAAAAAGGTTTATATGAGACCCGCCAGGGATATTGGTGTGGGGGCAGGTAAAGGCGGAGGGATGCGTGTCCTCAGAGGCGGGCTATTCCTGGGGGAAGAAAAAACAAAACGATTTGAACCCTCACAGGCTCTGGCAATGGCGCTGGATAAGGACTCTTATGAAAATGTAATAAATCTGCCGGCAAAGGATGTCAGGGTGGAAAAGTATCTTAAAGGTGAGACCCTGCAGTTTTCATCCGGGGAGTTGAAGGCTACGGAAGGAATTGTTCTTTTATGCGTGGATGGTTTTCCTTTAGGCTGGGGAAAACTCTCGGGAACAACGATGAAGAATAAATATCTGGCCGGATGGCGCAAGTGCTGAATGTATCCCGGTTAAAGCCGTATAATAGTTAAAAGGGATTATTATCATGAAAGAAATAAAGGTGGACAGGCAGACTGAGGGTATAAAACTCATACGTTTTCTTGGGAAAAGGCTCCCGGCAGCTTCCTCATCTTTTATTTATAAAATGCTCAGAAAAAAAAATATAACCTTAAATGAAAAAAAGGGGACAGGCAGCGAAATCCTTAAAGAAGGAGATGTGATCAAAATCTTTTTCAGTGATGATACATATGAAAAGTTTTCGGCGCAGGGAAATAAAACAGAGGAAATTACAGCCGATGAAACCGTATCATCATCGATCCGTGGGTTTTCTGATTATGACATTTACAAAAATGTTATATTTGAGGATGAAGATATAATCCTAGTAAATAAACCGGCAGGTATTTTGTCCCAAAAAGCTGTCACCACTGATTACAGTATGGTGGATATTATCACTGATTATCTGATCAAAACAAAGCAGTATCATCCTTCATCCGGCAATGTGTTCAGACCTGCAGTGACCAACAGACTTGACAGAAATACATCAGGCATACTTTGTGCAGGCAAGTCTGTAAAGGGGCTTCAATATTTGTCCGACGGATTTAAAAACAGACGGTTTGAAAAGTTTTATCTATGCCCGGTGGAGGGGATCATAAGAGAAGATACGCTGTATAATGGTCTGTGGAGCAAAAGTACCCATGCCAATAAGGTTATTATAAAGGATGTGGGACCGGTATCTTCCGGCGGAAGATCCTTTCCGTCCGAACATTTCAAGGCAGGCAATGTTCCTGTACAGACAGCGGTAGCTCCCATTAATGACAATGGCACTGTCACGTTGCTGAAGGTGGAACTGCTTACAGGCAAATCTCACCAGATAAGAGCACAGTTGTCTACGGCGGGGCACCCTCTCATTGGGGATCATAAATATGGTCGCCGCAGTGTAAATGACTATTACAAGCGCAGATATTTTCTTGAATACCAGTTGCTTCATGCTTTCAGTCTGAAATTGCCGGAATATGGAACATTTATTGCAGCTATACCTGAACAGATGGAAAATATCCTGAAAAAGGAGGGCTTATGGCTACCTGGAATTCAAGAGGTCTTCGGGGATCGTCTCTTGAAGATCTGATCAATATGACAAATGAAAAGTACCTTTCCTCCGGACTGGGTCTGATCCAGAAGATTCCTACACCCATAAAACCGATAAACATTGACAAAGATACCAGGCATATTACCCTTGCTTATTTTGACCAGAAGAGTACTGTAGACTATATAGGTGTTGTACAAGGGGTGCCGGTGTGTTTTGATGCCAAGGAGTCTGCTACGGACACATATCCGTTGCAAAATATCCATCAGCATCAGATAGAATTTATGGACAATTTTGAAAAGCAGAAAGGCATAGCTTTTATTATTCTGGATTTTACCGCCAGAAATGAAAGATATTATGTGCCCTTCAGGGATCTGAAGGTTTTTTCGGACAGAGCCGCAGCCGGAGGACGCAAGAGTTTTTGTTACGATGAAATTGATAAGGATTATGTGATCCACACGAAAGAAGGGGCTTTAGTACATTATCTGGAACCCTTGAGTATGGATCTGAAATCGCGGGGGGGTTAAGTTGTTTTTTGAGGCTGACTATATTATAATCTTACGAAGTGAGAGTACATTTGCTTAAAGAAAGGAAAATGACATGTTCACCCCACATAAGAATGAAACTGATTTTGACTGCAAGATGCTTGATTGTACCAACTGTGAAAAGGTCTGTCCCGAAGCGCCGCAGCCTGATACGGGACTTACAGAGGAGTGCGGCGTATTTGCCGCATATGATTTCGATGGAAATGACGTAGCGTCTACTATTTACTACGGTTTGTATGCACTTCAGCACAGAGGGCAGGAAAGCTGTGGTATCGCCGTGAGTGATACCAACGGACCCCAGGGAAGCCTGGTGAGCCGCAAAGATCTGGGCCTTTTGAATGAGGTTTTTAATGCTGAAACCCTGGAGAAGCTTAAAGGCAACCTGGGTGTAGGTCATGTAAGCTATCCTGCGGAAGGCGGAAGGAAAAGAGAAAATGCCCAGCCACTGGTACTCAACTATGTTAAAGGAACACTTACACTGGCAGACAACGGAAGTCTTACCAATGCAAAACAGCTCAGAGAGGAACTGTCATATCATGGTGCTATATTCCAGACGACGGTGAATTCGGAGCTTATATGTTATCTGATCGCCAGAGAACGTATACATACCGGATCTGTTGAAGAAGCAGTGCTGAACGCTTGCAAAAAACTTAAAGGTGCTTATTCATTTGTG
>CAMOUW010000031.1 GCA_946626755.1 uncultured Clostridia bacterium | reverse complement strand
TGAGTCCCGAGCTTCTTCCTACGGATAAAGACGGAAACGTTGTTCAGAATACCGAGGACAGCCTGGGTCCTTACGAACTTCATGATTTTTTTCTTTACCGGTTTTTAAATCACAGGTATGAAAGCACAGGATTTATTTTTGAATTTGCCATGAATATTTTTTGCGGCGAAAACAGTTCAGGCAATAAATACGACAGAAAATGCGTATATGAAACACTTAAAACATTTATACGAAGATTCTTTTCACAGCAGTTTAAAAGGTCGTGTATGCCCGTGGGTCCTAAAGTGTTTAAACATTCCCTTTCCCCCAGAAGCGGATTTCTTTTCCCCGGGGACGCATATGCGGCGGTCTGGCTGAATGAACTTGAAGAAGCAAAGGAAGCGCTTTTATGAAGATTTTATTTATATCACTCGGCTGTGATAAAAACCTTGTGGACACCGAAGAAATGCTGGGGCTTTTGGCAAAGCATGATTTTACTCTTACAGATGACGAATATGAGGCCGACGTTATTATTATAAATACATGCTGCTTTATTCATGATGCCAAAGAAGAGAGTATAGAAACAATACTTGAAATGTCCCGTATGAAAGAAGAGGGTAATTGTCGTCTTTTGGTTGTGACAGGATGCCTGGGAATGCGTTATAAGGACGAGATCCTTCAGGAAATACCTGAGATAGACGTTCTGGTTGGGACCAGTTCTATCGATAAGATCGTAGATGCCATAAACAGCGGTCTTGCAAATGGCAATAACATTTACATGGATGATCCTGACAGAATGCCTATAGTGCAGGCTGACAGGATAAGTGCCACCGGCGGATGGTATGAATACCTTAAAATAGCCGAAGGCTGTGATAAAAACTGCACTTACTGTATTATCCCTAAAGTAAGAGGAAGATATCGCAGCTATAAAATAGATTATCTGATGGCCAGGGCCAGAGATCTTGTAGCCGGAGGTGCAAAGGAGATCATTCTTGTAGCCCAGGAAGTCACCAGATATGGTATGGATCTGCCCGGTAAACACAGACTTCTACCTAAACTCATCAAGAGTCTGGCATCTATCCAGGGGCTTGAATGGATCAGGTTGTTGTATTGTTATCCTGAAGAGATAACGGATGATCTAATATATCTGATGAAAAATGAGCCTAAGCTCCTTAACTATATAGATATGCCCATACAGCATGCATCTGATCCCGTTCTTAAGCAAATGGGACGTAAAACAAATAAAAAGTCTATCGAAAAGATAATTGACAAGCTCAAACGTGAAATCCCTGATATATGCATAAGAACGACTCTTATAACCGGTTTTCCCGGAGAAACACCTTATGATCACAGTGTTGTTATGGATTTTGTTAAATACAACGCCTTTGACAGGCTCGGTGTGTTTACGTATTCGGAGGAAGAGGGGACTGTTGCGGCACGATTTAATCATAAAGTTCCTGAAGAGCTGAAAACTGAAAGACGTGATGAGATAATGACACTTCAGCAGGAGATTTCCCGTAAAAAATCCGAGTCTCTTATTGGAAAACGTATGAAGGTGATCGTGGACGGTTATCTCCCCGAAGAGGATGTCTACGTTTGCAGATCCTTCAGAGATGCTCCGGGCGTAGATGGTCAGGTTTTTGTACATCCAGGTGCAGATACGTCACGGGAAATTATGTCAGGTACATTTTTATATACTGTTATAACCGGTGCTACTGAATATGATCTTATCGGATATATTGCGGAGGAATGATATGAAAAAAATTGAGATGAACCTTCCTAATAAACTGACTATTTTCAGGATATGTCTTATACCACCTTTTTTACTTTTTTTGTATCTGAGCGTATTTAGCCCCGCCAACAACTGGATAGCATTGGGTATATTTATTTTAGCCAGTGTAACTGATTACTTTGACGGTAAAATCGCAAGAGAACGAAATCTTATAACAAATTTCGGTAAATTTATGGATCCTCTTGCTGACAAACTGTTGGTTTGTTCAGCTCTGATCGCTCTTTGTCAACTTGACCGTATACATGGTTTAGTAGTTATAGTGATCATAGCCAGAGAATTTATCATCAGCGGCTTTAGACTTATAGCATCTGATAACGGAAAAGTTATTGCTGCAAGCTGGTGGGGAAAGGTAAAGACATTTGTACAGATGGCAGCTGTTATGCTGCTGGTAATAGATTTTAAAAATATGCCGATGTATGTGATAACACAGATCCTGGTATATGTAGCTCTTGCTCTGACGGTTATATCTTTAATTGACTATATGAGAAAAAACAAGGATGTACTGTATCATAGCAATAAATGATTTTTATTTAGGAGAAAAAATAAATGGCAAATAATGCAAGTAGAGATGATAAGCTAAAGGCGCTTGATGCCGCCATAGCAAATATAGAAAAGGAATTTGGAAAAGGTGCTGTTATGCGCCTTGGAGACTCGGAGGAAACCATGGACGTAAGTGCCATTTCTACCGGTTGCATGAGTCTTGATCTGGCACTTGGCGTAGGAGGCATTCCGAGAGGACGAATTATAGAAGTATATGGTCCCGAATCCAGCGGTAAAACAACAGTTGCACTTCATATGGTTGCTGAAGCGCAGAAACTGGGCGGAATAGCCGGTTTTATTGATGCGGAACATGCACTTGATCCGGTTTATGCTAAAAATATTGGTGTTGATATAGATAACCTTTATATTTCCCAGCCTGACAGTGGAGAACAGGCTCTTGAGATAGCAGAAACAATGGTAAGATCCGGTGCGATCGATATTATCGTTGTGGACTCTGTTGCTGCGCTGGTACCAAAGCAGGAGATCGATGACATGATGGGAGATACACATGTGGCTCTTCAGGCCCGTTTAATGTCACAGGCGCTGCGTAAGCTTACTCCCGTAACCAGCAAAAGTAATTGTGCAGTTGTATTTATAAATCAGCTCCGTGAAAAAGTCGGAGTTATGTTTGGTAATCCCGAAACCACCTCCGGAGGAAGAGCTCTCAAGTTTTATTCTTCAGTAAGACTGGAAGTAAGAAAAAAAGAAACCCTTAAGCTTAATGGTGAGATGGTTGGTAATCATGTCATGGTAAAAGTCGTAAAAAACAAGGTTGCACCTCCTTTTAAAGAAGCCGAATTTGATATTATGTTTGGTACGGGTATTTCTAAAGAAGGGGATCTTCTGGATCTTGCCGTAAAGAATGATATCATAAAGAAGAGTGGTGCCTGGTTTGCATACAATAACGATAAGATCGGTCAGGGCAGGGAAAATGCCAAGCAATATATGTTGGATAATCCCGAGTTTTTTGAACTTATCAGTCAAAAGGTGAGAGAAGTTTATTTCCCTGATGATAATGCAAACTCTGACGAAGGGACTATTGAAAATGATAAAGTTGAATCTTTAAAATCTGACAAAAAAACAGAAACTGATGAAGACGACTTTTTCGATGATGAAGATTAATTGGTTATGATTTGATCGAAGGTGATACATATGTTACACAGGAAAAAAACAGCTGCTTTTATTGCATTAATATCTCTGGCAGGTGTATCTTTTTCCGGTTGCTCTTTATTTGGCATTGGGAATAACAATGATGAAAGAAATACTTTAAGTGATACTACATCATCCGTCGTTTCAATAAATGAATATGACAAAGGTGACTTGGCAAGTCTGTTCTTAAGTAACATGGATATTTCAAGACATCAGTATAACTGGTCTTGTCTGAAAAATGACGATACCGGTATTAGTTATGACGGGGATGACCGTTTTTATATAAGAAAAGGTATCGATGTGTCTTCTCATCAGGAAGAGATCGACTGGGAGGCAGTAAAGGATGATGGCATAGAATTTGCCTTTATCAGAATAGCATATCGCGGTTATTCTGATGACGGAGTTCTTCTCCCGGATGAGTATGCCCTTGATAATATCAGGAAGGCCACAGCTGCCGGGATAGATGTGGGTGTTTATGTTTTTTCCCAGGCTGTAAATGAAGAAGAAGCCATAGAAGAAGCCCGGTTTGCCATTGATCTGCTTGGTGATACAAAAATCCCTCTGCCGGTTGTATATGACCCTGAAAATATAAATGATGCTGAAGCAAGAACAGATGATTTAAGTGCCGATCAGATCACAAAAAACACAATAGCTTTTTGTGAAAAAATAAGAGAGGCCGGATATTCTCCTGCTATATACAGCAACTTAAAGTGGGAGGTTCTTTATTTCAACATGGAAAAATTGAAAGAATATGATTTCTGGTATGCTGATTATAACTCCGAACCAAAGACACCCTGCAACTTCAGGTTCTGGCAATATTCAACAAAAGGAACAGTTAAGGGAATAAAAGGTAACGCTGACTTGAATGTAGAATTCATAAAAAAATAAGCATGGATGACATTATTACCAAAATTGAAAAAATCGGGAAAAACAAATATCTTATATACATTAATGATGAAGCTGTATTTGCACTATATTACAGTGACATAAAAAAATGCTCCATAAAAGAAGATATGGTTATTGATCCGGGACTTTCCGCCTCATTAAAAGATATTCTTTATGAAAGAGGTCTGAAAAGAGCACTGTATCTTGTCAGATCAAGGGAACATACAGCAGCTGAACTGACTGACAAATTGTGCGCATCTTATTATCCTTTAGACACTGCAAAGTGCATTGTTGAAAAATTAAAAGCTGAACATTTGCTGGACGATACACGTTTCGCAAGAATGTATATAGAAATTTACGGTGATAAAAAGCCTGCACTTATTGTAAGATCAGAACTGAAAAAAAAAGGTATCGAAGCCGGACTTATAGATGATCTGTATGATGAGATCGTCGGTGATGATCCGGATACAGAGTTGAAACAATGTTTAAAACTATTGGAAACAAAATTCCCTTTAAAAAAATACAGTTCTGTTTTAGAAGCCGATAACCCGAAAGACATTTATACACTTAAGACAAAAGCTATGTCTTTTCTGGCCAGAAAAGGCTTTTCCTTTGATGCTGTTTCAGATTGTGTAAAAGAATACTTTGACATTTAACATATAAAAATGTATTATGTAAATGTTGCATATTTTTTTGAACAATGAAAACTAAATATTAAAGGAGGTTAGCGAAATGCCGATTATCGCCAGTATTATAACAGGCGCGATAGTAGCGTTCGTAACCTGGCTTTTAACATCTAAAACAATTGAACGCAATAATAATGCTAAGATCGGAAATGCCTCACAAAAGGCTAAAGAGATCATAGATACAGCACAAAAAGAAGCTGATAATATGAAAAAAGAAGCCGAGATATCAGCTAAAGAAGAAGTGCTTCAATTGAAAAACGAACTTGAAAGCGAGGTTAAGGAACGACGTAATGAAGTAGCTCAGTACGAAAAGCGTGTCATAGCTAAAGAAGAGTCTCTCGAAAAGAAATCAGAGGCTTTTGACCAGCGTGACCGTACACTCAGCGAAAGAGAAGCAGGGATAGAACAGCTGAAGGCTGAAGTCGAAGATATCAGGCTGTCACAGCAGAAGAAGCTCGAAGAATTATCAGGCATAACAGCCGATGAAGCTAAAGAGTATCTTTTAAGCAAGGTTGAGCAGGATGTTCGTGAGGATAAAGCCCGTATTATAAAAAATATTGAGGCTGAAGCTATGGAAGAGGCAGATAAACGTGCCAGGGAGATTGTGATCGACGCCATTTCAAGATGTGATGTGGATCATATTTCAGAAGCTACTATTTCTGTAGTAGAACTTCCGGGAGATGAGATGAAGGGCAGGATCATAGGAAGGGAAGGTCGTAATATCCGAACCTTTGAAACTCTTACAGGTGTTGAACTTATTGTGGACGACACCCCGGAAGCTGTTGTGCTTTCATGCTTTAATCCCATACGCCGTCACATAGCAAAGCTTGCGCTTGAAAAGCTTATCACAGACGGACGTATTCACCCGGCCAGGATTGAGGATATGGTTGAAAAAGCCCGTAAGGAAACTGAAGCCGTTATGAAATCAAAGGGTGAAGAGGCAGTTATGGATATGGGGCTGCACGGAGTACATCCGGAGCTTGTAAAACTTCTGGGAAGGATGCATTTCAGGACCAGTTATGGTCAGAATGTTCTTAAGCATTCCATTGAAGTTGCTCTGTTATCCGGTATGCTTGCTGCTGAAGCAGGAGAGGATGAAAAGCTTGCAAAAAGAGCCGGTCTTCTTCATGATATAGGAAAAGCAGTAGACTACGAGATGGAAGGTTCCCATGTTCAGATAGGATCCGAGCTATGCAGGAAATATAAAGAGTCGCCTGTTGTTATAAATGCAGTAGAATCACACCACGGTGATGTGGAGGCTGATAACCTGATCTCTGTACTGGTCCAGTGTGCTGATACTATATCTGCCGCAAGACCGGGTGCAAGACGCGAAGACATGGAAGTATACATAAACAGACTGAAAAGACTGGAAGAAATTTCCGACTCTCATGAAGGTGTTGAAAAGTCCTTTGCAATACAGGCCGGACGAGAAGTTCGTATCATGGTCATACCTGATGAGGTAAGTGATGCCGATATGGTTATCCTTGCAAGAGACATTTCAAAAGAGATAGAGGAAGAACTCCAGTATCCGGGTCAGATAAAGGTAAATGTTATCAGAGAATCCCGTGCGATAGATTATGCTAAATAAATTTAAAGGATATGATTTTTATAAGTCATGTCCTTATTTTTATGTTTAAAAATAGGCTTGATTTTAATTTTTTTTAAGTGTATTATCTTAAAGAATGTTTATTTTTAATTAAATTTTGGCATACAGGAGGAAGATATGCTGTACACAGAAATGGATACAACAGCTCTGGAAGATATTAAAAAAGAACTGGAGCTTGAGTATGAAAAAGTCAGAGGCTTAAATCTGAAATTGAACATGTCCAGAGGTAAACCGGCACCGGATCAGGTAGCCGTATCTTTTCCTGTTCTTGATGAACTCACAAGTAACAGCGATATAAAAAGTGAAGACGGTACAGACTGTTCAAATTACGGTGTTGTGGATGGTATACCTGAAGCAAAGAAACTGATGGCTGATATGATGGGCGTATCTGCGGATAATACTATTGTTTGCGGTAATTCCAGTTTAAATCTTATGTATGACCAGGTTTCCAGAGGTTTTACCCATGGTTATCTCGGCAGCGAGCCATGGTGTAAGCTTGATAGGGTTAAATTTCTGTGTCCTGTTCCCGGATATGACAGACATTTCCTTGTTACTCAACATTTCGGTGTTGAGATGATAAATATCCCGATTACATCAGAAGGTCCGGATATGGATATGGTAGAAGAGTTGGTGGCTAATGATCCGTATATTAAGGGTATGTGGGTTGTTCCCAGATTTTCCAACCCTACAGGCATAACTTACAGCGATGATACCTTAAAACGTCTGGCTGCATTAAAGCCTGCGGCAAAAGATTTTCGTATTTTTTATGATAATGCTTACTGTGTACATTCATTATACGGTGAGGAGAATGATACACAGCTTATTGATATATTTTCGGAAGCTGCAAAATACGGAAATGAAGATATGATCTTTGAATTTTCTTCCACTTCAAAAATCACATTTCCCGGAGCGGGTATTTCTGCTATAGCAGCATCTGATGCAAATATTAAAGAAATAAAAAAGACTCTTACCGTGCAGACAATTGGTCATGATAAACTAAATCAACTCAGACATGTACGTTTCTTTAAGGATATAGGCGGTATAAAAATACATATGAAAAAGCATGCTGATTTTATCAGACCTAAGTTTGAAAAGGTTCTTTCTATATTGGAACGTGAACTTGGTACTTTAGGAGTGGGAGAGTGGACAAATCCTCGTGGCGGGTATTTTATTTCCTTTGATTCCAAGCAACACTGTGCAGATAAGATATACGAACTTTGCAAAGACGCAGGTGTCACACTTACAGGTGCCGGTGCAACATATCCATACGGAAAAGATCCGGAAAATAAAAATCTTCGTATAGCACCCACGTTTCCGACTATAGATGAGCTTGAAAAGGCTACAGAGCTTTTTGCCCTTGCTGTTAAGCTGGCCAGTGTAAGAGCTATACTTGGTGAAACAGCGTAATTTATTTTAAACATTTATATTTTTATCAATAAATACTGGAGGAACAATTAATGGAAAAAATCGGATTTATCGGTATGGGTAATATGGGCAGTGCCATGCTTAAAGGAGCACTTAATACTTTCTCTTCCGGAGATATGACCTTTTATGATCCCAAAGAGAGTATTCGTGATGAAATATCTGCCGAAACACATGTTATAGCTGCCGATAGTGCTTCTGAATGCGCTAAAGACGTAAAATACCTTATACTTGCCGTAAAACCCCAGGTTTACGATGATGTGGCCAAAGAGATATGGAATGATATAACTACAGATCATATTGTTATTTCTATCGCACCCAATATAACCATATCTGAACTCATGGAGATGTATGGTCCCAAAACAAGAATTATTCGTGCCATGCCCAACACACCTGCTATGGTTGGTGCAGGAATGACGGCATTATCAGCCGGAGATGCATTATTTACAGATGAAGAAATAAATACTGTTATAAAATTCTTTGAATCCTTCGGGAAATGCAGATTTGTTCCCGAAAATCTTATGAGTACGGTTGTATGTGCAAGTTCATCATCGCCGGCTTATGTATTTATGTTTATTGAATCACTTGCCGATGCTTGTGTAAAATACGGAATGCCCAGAAAAGATGCATATGAATTTGTTGCGCAGGCTGTTTACGGATCAGCCAAAATGGTACTTGATACCGGTATGAATCCTGCACAGCTTAAGGATAATGTTTGTTCTCCGGGTGGAACTACTATAAGAGCAGTAGAAGCGCTTGAGGAAAACGGTATGAGAAACGCTTTGTTTAAGGCCACTGAAAAATGCTTTAATAAATGCGAGGGTATAGAATAAAAAAATTGGTGTAATCACATACGATTACACCAATTTTTTTTACAACAGATCAGCCATGGACAATAATAGTTTTTCTGTATCATCCCAGCTAAGACAAGGATCCGTTATGGACTGACCATAGGTTCCATTACCTACCTTTTGACATCCGCCTTCTATATAACTTTCTATCATAACGCCCTTTACAAGCAAGTTAATATCTTCTGAATTTTTTCTGCTGTGGAGGACTTCTTTGACAATTCTAACCTGTTCTTTATATTGCTTTGCCGAGTTGCTGTGGTTGGCATCTATGATAACCGCAGGATTTTGAAGATCTCTGTCCATATACATCTTATATAATCTGATAAGATCTTCATAGTGATAATTCGGAATATTTTGACCGTGTTTATTGACAGCACCCCTTAAAATAGTGTGTGTAAGGGGATTGCCCGGTGTCTTGACTTCCCAGTTTCTATACATAAATGACTGTCTTGACTGGGCAGCTACGACCGAATTTAACATAACACTTAAATCACCGCTTGTAGGATTCTTCATACCTACAGGAACATCAAATCCGCTTGCCACAAGTCTGTGCTGCTGATTCTCAACTGATCTGGCACCTACGGCAACATAACTTAAAACATCATCAAGATACCATGCATTTTCAGGATAAAGCATTTCATCAGCAGTCATAAATCCTGTGTTTTGCATAACATGAAGATGCATATTTCTGATAGCTATAAGGCCGGACAGTAGATCGGACTCCTTCTCGGGATCAGGCTGATGAAGCATCCCCTTATATCCCGTGCCGGTAGTACGCGGCTTATTTGTATAAATACGGGGTATAATAAATAGTTTATCCTTTACTTTTTCATAAACCTTAGCAAGTCTGTCAGTATAATCCAACACGGCATCTTCATTATCAGCCGAACAGGGACCTATAATTACAAGAAATTTACCTGAATTGCCTTTGAAAATATCAGAAACTTCTTTATCAAAAGCATTCTTTTTTAAAATATATTCTTTTGGTACCGGATACTCTTTTTTGATCTCCTCCGGTTCGGGGATCTCTTTAATAAGTTCAAAACTCATGATATTACCTTCTTTCTATTCCATATTTTATCAGGAATGTTGTTTATTATATATCAATAAATTAAATTTGTAAATAAAAAACCCTGTAAAATTATAATTACAGGGCTAAATAAAGAATAAAATTAAAATTATTTAATATCAAACCTGAAAAGGCCAACAACCTTTCCGAGAATAGTACAATCATCTACAATAATAGGATCCATAAACATATTCTCAGGCTGAAGCCTTATATGACCGTCTTCTTTAAAGAAACGCTTTACCGTAGCTGAATCATCCACCAGAGCAACAACGATCTCACCGTTTGAAGCAGTATTTTTTTGCTCAACGATAAGCCTGTCACCGTCATAAATACCAACATCTACCATGCTGTCACCCTTAACCTTTAAAATAAAGGTCTTTTCATTGGGCAGATACTCTGTGGGAATAGGAAAATAACCACTTGTGTTTTCGACAGCAAGAAGCGGGATGCCGGCAGCAACATCGCCGATCTCGGGAACATAAGCCATTTCTTTTCTTACTTCATTAAAGCTTTCATCAACAATTTCAATGGTCCTGGATTTTGCGGGATCTCTTTTTATGTAACCATTTTTTTCAAGCTTTTCAAGATGAGCATGTACGGAAGAAGTGGAGCGGAGATTAACAGCGCTGCATATATCACGTACAGAAGGCGGATAACCCTTATTTAATATATTGTTTTTTATATAGTCAAGAATCTGTTGCTGCTTTTCACTTATCTTACCGTATGCCATTTTATATATCCTCCTGCAAATTTTTATATTAATTCTAAATTAAATACAAGCTTTTATGGAAATATAATATCATTAAATGATAACACTTGCAATAGAATTTGGAAAAAATGTTCCAAAATTTTGTTTGAAATATATTGACACACAAACAAACGTATTGTATAATTTGTTCGCAAACAATTATTCGTGAACAAATTATTGTGAACAGTCGTTTTTATTTATTGTCATAAAAATGGAGGTAAATTATCATGAGAACTGCAAAACACAAAAGATCAAACAATAAAATAAAGATGATTTTTATGGTTGCTATTATGGCATCTGTAATGGCTGTAATCATTTCATCAAATTTATTTATTGCAAAAGCAGGCGTTAAAGATCCCAACAGCAACAATGACAACTTTATTTCAAAAAAATATTACTCAACTATGACCATAAAAAACGATGACACCTTATGGGCGATAAGTGAACGTTACCGTGATGGTTCAGAGTCTAATGAACAGTACATAAATAATATTATGGAAATGAATGACATGAAGGACGATACAATATACACAGGAATGCATTTAACATATTATTATTACACACAGGTCGAATCAATCTAATGACAGCCGGATATTAATTATTATAGATTTATTCAAAGAAACAACAAAAAACACGATGATAAAGCATTAAAATAACACGGATATATGCACAGATGCCGACAGATGCAAACAAATACCAACAAATACGGACAATTACCAAGGTATAAGGGAATTATGGAAAATAATAAAAAACAATATTATTTATTCGTTAAACTTGAATTTACCGAATAAATATGTTACACTTATAATCAATAAAACTATTACCCTGCCACCGGAGGTGTCCATATGTCTGCAAATTCAGGATCTACTTATTCCAAACAGGAAGAAATAAAATACGCTCTTAAGCTCAATAAAATGCTGGATGAGCTGCCTTTGTTCTGCTCAGAGTATTTTAACAGTCTGGAGTTTACCAAGCAGCCACGCACTAAAATTGCATACGCAAGAGACATACAGAATTTTTTCTTTTACCTTACCCAATCCAGAGGGCCTTTAAAAGGGAAAAATATGGATTCCATAACCATAGATGATCTTGATAAGATCACAGGTATGGATATATCAAATTATCTTCACTACTGTAAGGTCTATGAAAAAAACGGGCAGATAAAGACAAACGGTGACCGTGCAATAAAAAGAAAGCTGTGCTCCCTGCGTGGATTTTTCGGATATTATTATCGTTATGAAAGAATAACCGGCGATCCGTCTGTTAAGGTTGAGATGCCCCGTATCCATGACAATGCAATAATCCGCATGGAACCAAATGAAGTGGCTGAATTTCTTGATAACGTAGAATCAGGTAATAAGCTTTCAAAAGCCCAGCTGCGTTTCCATAAAAATTTAAAAAAAAGAGATCTGGCCCTTCTTACTCTTATGCTTGGTACAGGTATCCGTGTATCCGAATGCGTAGGCCTGGATATTACAGACGTTGATTTTGATAATGTTCGTATACGCGTGATACGAAAAGGCGGTTCCGAAAGCTTCGTTTATTTTGGCGATGAAGTTGAGGAGGCGCTTAAGAGCTATCTTGAAGAAAGAAAAAACATAAAGGTCTTGTCCGGTCATGAAAATGCTCTTTTTATCTCACAACAGGGTAAAAGACTGGGGGTAAGATCAGTTGAAAAGCTTGTTAAAAAATACGCTTCTACCGTCACTACCGTGAAGCATATTACCCCTCATAAGCTAAGAAGCACCTATGGTACCAATCTCTACCAGGAAAGCCATGATATATATCTTGTGGCTGATGTACTTGGTCACAAAGATGTAAATACTACCAGACGCCACTATGCCGATCAGGCTGACGAAAATAAAAGAAATGCCCGTAACATCGTCAAACTCAGAAAGGATGACTGATACGGGCATCGTTGTACGATTACATACGGGAAGCTCTTCTGGTTTCCCGTTTTTTTCTTGTTATATTTCGTTCATTTCTGTCATTGTTTTTCTTTCTCGGAAGAGAAATCTCAACATTTAATCTTCGTCCGTTTACTACTGCTCCGTTCATAAAAAGAAGCACATCATCACTGCAGGCTTCATCTATCTCTATAAATGAAAATTTTTCCAAAATATCTATATCATATATCTGATCTGCAGAAACTTTGCAATCTTTTATAAGTTTTTCAAGCTGCTCATGCTTGCATCTGTCCACACGTCCCACATTTACAAACATCCTGACTGTCTTTGTTTTGGATGTTTTTTTGTTATATCTTTTATGTGATGCTTCTTTTGTGTCACGCCGGCGTTCGTTTCTGAAACTTTCTATTTCTTCAAGATCTTCTGTTCCGACCTCTCTGCTTAAGAATGCTGCAGCCACATCCAGAATAGTGAAATCCGCATCAGAATCCTCTATAAAATGCTGTATAGCGTCTGTAAAGGGCTTTAGGTTGGAATGTGCCAGGGTATCCATTATACCGGCCATAGTCTGTTTTATACGGACGTTTGTTATTTCTGTAACATTAGGCACTGTGGTAAATTGTATCTTTGCCTTTGTGTATCTCATGATCTCATTTAAGCGATACATCTCTCTTCTGGATACCAGCGAATAAGAAACACCTTCCCTGTTGGCTCTTCCGGTACGACCGATCCTGTGCACATAATACTCCAGATCTTCAGGCAAGTCGTAATTAAATACAACATCTACGTCCTTTATATCGATACCTCTTGCAGCCACATCTGTTGCGATAAGTATCTCCACTTTTCCGTTTTTAAACGCCTGCATCACCCTGTCTCTTTGAGACTGCTTCATGTCCCCGTGAAGCCCAAGGGCATTGTATCCGCGTGCCGTAAGCTCATGTGCAAGCTCATCCACCTTACGCTTGGTATTACAAAACACCATGGACAGTTTAAAATCATTTACATCTATAAGTCTGGCCAAAACATCAGTCTTTCTGTCATGTGATGCCTCCAGATAATACTGCTGAACGGATTTTACCGTTATCTCGCTTTTTGTTATCTGTATCTTTACAGGGTCTGTAAGATATTTTTTCGTAATGGCAAGAATTTCTCTGGACATCGTTGCTGAAAAAAGAACCGTCTGTCTTTCTTCAGGTATAGCTTTTAATATCTCATCTATATCATCGCGGAATCCCATGTCCAGCATTTCATCCGCCTCGTCAAGCACAAGGTGCTTGAGCTCATCCAGACGTATTGTATGGCGTCTCATATGATCCATAAGACGTCCCGGAGTAGCCACTATGATCTGTGGTTTTTTCTTCAAAGCAAGGATCTGTCTGTCTATGCTCTGACCACCGTAAACAGCGACTATCCGTATAGCTTTTTTGTATTTTGTGAGACGTAAAAGTTCATTTGCGGTCTGTACAACAAGCTCTCTTGTAGGACATAATATAAGAGAGCCTACTGCTCTCTGTGTGGTATCGGTATCCTCGATGATAGGTATTCCAAATGAACATGTCTTTCCGGTACCTGTGGGGGCCTGTGCTACTATATCATTGCCATCCAGCATAGCAGGAATACTCTGGCTCTGTACAGGTGTAGCCTCAACAAACTCCATATCTGCCAACGCTCTTTTTATTTCTTTGGAAATGTCAAGGTCCTCAAATAATACTGTTTTTTCCATTAATTACTCCTCTTTATCGGTTTTAGGATCAGAATCAGAATCGGTATCTTCCTCTACGTCTGTATCAGAATCAATATCTTCGTCCGCATTTTTTTCATCAGATGATGCTTCATCTTCTTTTTCTGACTCATCCTCATCCGCAGTCTCTTTGGACTCCAGGTGATGTAAGTTGTCTGATTCTGCTCTTTCTGCAATTTTTACAGCACCGCAATAAAGCTCTTCAACCGCTATGGATAAAGGCTTCATTTCGTCCGTATCAGCAATAAGAGGCTCACCTCTCATTTGTGTTAAAATCTGTTCCTTTGTCATTATCGCTTCTTTTTTCATGTTGGGATTGGCATTAATATCCTTTTCAACCCTGTCAGAAATAGATCTGGAAGCAATAATCTGCTTTGCTCTGTCTGCAGTAGCTTTTACAATGGAGTATCTGCTCTGCACAATGGGGGTATCCCCCTCCTCTACGTCTTTATTTATTCTTTCCATTAACTCTGTATATGACGGATGTAACATAAATATACCTCTCTTTCAAGCGCTTGATTTACAATGTATTTCAGCCTCGCAGGCCTTTAAGATCATTTTCTATTTTTTTAATATAATCTGTACAACGTGATACCCTGAGTTTTTCAGACATGATCAGAGAATGTATGGTCTGTGTACATATGTCTATATCATCGTTGACTATCATATAATCATACTTATAGGCACTGTCCACTTCTTTTGCAGCTCTTTCCATACGTGCTCTTACCACTTCTTCCGTCTCAGTACCTCTTTCCCTGAGCCTGCGCTCCAATTCAGCAACTGAAGGAGGTAAAAGAAATATAAGCACAGCTTCCGGAAACAATCGTTTTACGTCCAGCGCACCTTGTATCTCTATTTCAAGGATCACATTTTTGCCGGCTTCAAGTTTTTCCTCAACATATCTCTTCGGAGTACCGTAATAATTGTCCACATAGCAGGCATGCTCTATGAGCTCGTCTTTGGCGATCATTTCTTCAAACTCTTCCCGGGTTTTAAAAAAATATTCTCTCCCGTCCTGCTCTCCTTCTCTGGGAGATCTTGTAGTTGCAGAAATGGATAACGCATATTTTTCATCATACTTTTCCAGGAGCCGGTTTATTACAGTACCTTTACCCGTACCGGAGAAACCGGAAATAATAAGCAGTAAGCCTTTACCTTCCATAACAATCCCCTTTGTCAAACCAAAATACAATTCTCCATATTATATCAGAAATAAGATAAAAAAACAAATTATTTTATCCTTTCTTGAGTAAACGGGCATATCTTTTGATAACACGATATATAGACATTACGTGACAACTTTTGTGACAATTAATATATAACTGCATTATAGCATGAAAAAACAGCGTAAATATGCGGTTTTACACACATTTTTACGCTGTTTTTCCGGTCTATATGTTAATGCGGATGGTGGGATTTGAACCCACACGATGTTACCACCGGCAGATTTTGAGTCTGCTGCGTCTGCCATTCCGCCACATCCGCACGACCTTGATATTCTACCATAAAGTAACACATTATACAACAGGATTTTTATTTAAAAACCTGTCTACTATATAAAAATTATATTTCGATCAGTTTTGTGCCACCCCATTGGGCCATACCCAACCGATATATCCCCTGTGCCCCTGACATGTGGCTGTTGACCAGCGGTCAAAATTCTGGATGGTCTCTATCTTAACGCCACCGATATTGGATGCAACCATTCCGTCGCCAAGATAGATCCCGATATGTCCATAAGTCTGGGCAAGCACTCCGGCGCCTGAACTTATAACAGCTGCGCCTACAGGAATGTTGGACATACTTGTACTACCTGAATAGCTCCATTTGTTCCAGTAATCAATAGCATTTCCATAGGGACGACCGGCACCGGACTGGGCATATATACCAGCCACCCACTGTGCACACATTCCGTATGTAGCAGGATACCATCCGTTATTGGCTCTTGCATTGGCTGCTATCCTGTAACCGAGTCCCGAACCGGACTGTGTAGTCGCCGGTGCAGAATAGGAATACGATGATGATGACGAACTTGATGAGCTTGATGATGAGGAAGATGACGTGGCAGCCGGTGCCTCATATGATGAAGATGATGATGATGCACTTGCCTGGCGCTGTGCAGCGGCTGCTGCGGCTGCCTGACGTGCAGCTTCTTCTTCAGCAGCCCTTCTTCTGGCTTCCTCAGCTGCTCTTCTCTTGGCTTCTTCTTCAGCTGCTCTTCTCCTGGCTTCTTCCTCTGCTCTGAGCCTTGCCTCTTCTGCAGCTTTTTGCTCAGCCTGCTGTGCGATCTTTTTTTCCTGCTCAGCCAGACGTGCTTCTTCTGCTTCAGCATTCTTTCTTGCCTGGGCAGCTTCTGATGCAGCCTTAACCGCATCAGCTATACGGCTATCCATAAGAGAAATGTAATCCTGCTTATCACTTACTATATTGTTTATCTCATTTTGCTTATCATTCATCTGCTTCTGTGTTTTTTCAACCTCAGCCAGCTGAATATTTAAGCTCTCTGTAAGCTCCTCTATCCTCTTTATAGTTGCAGCGATCTCATCCAGCATATTACGATCATAATCATAGATCTTCTGGTAGTAATCAGCCGCATTAAGAACATCGCCTATATCCTCGGACGCAACGATAGACGCCTCGATAGAAGCAGTTTGATTTTCATACATGTACTGGATACGAAGCTTCATATCGTTGTACTGAATCTCAGACTTCTGCTGTTGATCCTCAAGCTCTGCATTGGCCTTACCTATGTCTACAACAAGTGCATCCGCTTTAGCATTAATTGCATCCAGTTCTTTCAAAAGAGCATCAAGCTGACGTTCAAGCTCGTCCACCTCAGCCTGAGTTTTTTCTTTTTCATTGTTAAGCTCGTTTTTTTTGCTGTTTTGATTCTTTTCTTCTTCCGAAAGACTGTCCTGCTTTTTCTGCTGCTCCTGTTGCTTTTTCTTCAGCTCTTCCTGCTGTTTCTTGAGTTCTTCCTGCTGCTTTTGCAGTTCCTCAATTGTCTCAGCCTGAACAGGATCAAAAGTATTTCCCGTAAAACCAATGGCGCCGGAAACAGCAGCTGCTGCAAGAAGAGCACACAAAACACGTTTATTTATAAATCTCTTTTTTATTTTTTTCATAAATTCAAGTAAAACTCCCCATTGAAAATCATACAACTCTTCGTATCGTGGTTATGCCCATCATAGTTGCGCTTGCTACCTGTACTCTTTGACCGGGATAAGGGGCATGGATAACCTGCCCGCCTCCGATATATATAGCCACATGACCGGGATAACATACTATGTCACCGGGCTGGGCCTGTGAAAGAGAAACACCGTATCCTACTCCTGCCTGAGCTCCTGATGTTCTGGGCAGACTGATACCGTTTTGTCTGTAGACATACTGCACAAGTCCGGAACAGTCAAATCCTGAAGGCGATGTACCGCCCCACACATAAGGTACACCTATATAGTTATAAGCTGTACTTACTATGGATGATCCGCTGCCGGATGATGAATATGAAGGCTGCGGTTCGGGTTCAGGTTCGGGGGCTCTTGCCGCCTGTGTATAAGAACTGCTGCCTGAAGAAGTATTTCCTGAGGAAGACGCAGACGTACTACTTAAAGAATAACTTCTCGAACTACCGGATGATGAAGAACTGCCCGAGTCCGTACTGCGGTTTTGTGTAGTCGAAGTGTTCTGTGAACTCTCAGCCGCTGCTCTTTGCTGTGCTGCCACTCTGGCAGCTTCTTCCTCTGCAGCCCTCTGTCTTGCTTCTTCTTCCGCTTTCCTTCTGGCCTCTTCTTCAGCCGCTTTTCTTCTGGCTTCTTCTTCCCTTTCCTTGCGCGCAGCTTCCTCTGCTTCTTTTTTGGCTATCTCTGCCTGAGCATCGGCTATACGTTTATCAAGATCGGAAATAACGTCCTTTTTGGACTCTATAAGATTATCCAGTTCTTTTTGTTTGTTCTGTGCCACCTTCTGATGCTCCTCAAGCTCTGTCATCTCATTTGCAAGACGAACACCTATATCTTCTATCTCCTTTGTGATACGTGCGAGTTCTTCAAGTTCATTTCTGTCATAATCATATATTTTCTGGACATACTCCACCTTACTTAAAACATCGCTCATATCCTCGGCACTAAACAAAGCATCATTAACGGACGAAGAACCGTTTTCATACATATATCGAACACGGAGCTTCATATCATCATACTGCCTGGACTGATCCTTTTTTGCGTTCTCAAGCTCTACCTTTGTGTTTTCAATTTTTTCATTAAGCTCAGCTGCCTGAAGCTCCATCTGATCCAGCTCGCCAAGAATAGTCGTCAGCTGGTTGTGCAGTTCATCTACCTCAGACTCAGTTTTGCTTTTATCTCCCTCAAGCTCGTTTTTTTCCTGCTCAATAGCTTTTTTTTCGTTTTCTAT
>CAMOUW010000030.1 GCA_946626755.1 uncultured Clostridia bacterium | reverse complement strand
TTGCTATTTAAAGATTTGAGTCAATCTCTAAATGAATATCGCATCCGGAATCGCGCATGACATTTAGTGCGAAACCTGTTGTCAAGCCACTAGGTTTTAGATCGTTAATTAAAATTCTCTCTCCATAGGGTGCATCATAAATGATATGATTCCAACGTATATTATTTCTTTTGAGAAACGTTTCTGTGGTTTCTTGCATTTCAGATTTTCTCGATGTTATAAAAATAATTAAATCGTCCTGTGGTATTGAATCAAAGAAATCCTTAACACCATCGAGCAGGGTGTCATGTCCGTCAATTTTGTATCCATTGTGCTTAACTATCGTTCCATCCAGATCCAATATCCACGTATGTCCAAGCGTAGACAATACCAGCTTATTATTCATTTTTAAGACTCTCTCCTATAGCACCACCGGGATGGTTGGGCTTAAAATCCTTTTCTAACTGAAGATCAAATTTTCTTGAGAGCTCTATGGCCAGCTCCTGAAGAATAATCAGATTAAGAACTGTAGAGTTATTTGGTACAATATCCCACAGGTCACCTTCATGTTCCATATTGACTATGATCTTTCTGTCCATAACGTCAGCAAGATCAGACGATTCATTAAAGCTTAAAAGCCATAGTTTAACTCCTTTTCTTTCCTTAAGAAGATTATATAAATAAACAGACTCGCTTGTAGAACCGCTTTTTGTAAGAATGATCACCAGATCTCCGGGTCTGACCATACCCATATCACCGTGAACTGCAGAGTTTGTGTGCAGAAAGTTTGCATTAAGACCCAAAGAAAGCATGGTGCCTACAAATTTATCACAGATAGGAACGTTTTTTCCCAGACCGGATGCGATAATCTTATATCCATTTCTTAGAGTATCCTCGCATTCACTAATTAGCAATTCGTAGTCTTTTTTACTAATTGTTTTGAGTGCGTTGTTCATGACAGATATGTTTTTTTCAAAATAGTCCTTATATGCCGTCTCCATTCATTGCCTCCTCAAGATAATATATACCATTATAAAATGCTCCGCATATAGAATCGTAATCTTCCCATGCATAAGTTGTAAGACTGAGCCAAATTATAGCCAGGAGCAGCTTCATCTGTTTTCGGCTTATCTCATCCCCGATAAGCTCAAAAAAGTCATCCTCCAGATCTTCCCACTTATTTGATTCTATTGAAAGTTCTACATCTGTTTCATTAATTTTCAACTCAAATCTTTTCAGATTAAACCTGTCATAATTACTGTATAGTGAGTAATAGAGTTTAATCCAGTCGTACGCCACATCACCATATAGTTCAGTGGTTCCGAAATATCCCCTTGGATCTATAAGCACCGGAATGCTGTCATTTTTAAGCATCATATTACTGAAAGTACAGTCTCCGTGGATCAATCTAAAATCGTTAGGCATATATTTCATTATCTCAGTTTCCATTTCATCCCGGACAAAAAATACATTCCTGCATTTTTTACCGTTTACGGTAATACACTCATCCTGCGCAAATGGAACCAGTCCCTTTATCTTTTCCAGTCTGTCATATGTTTTGCCGATATAGGCTTCGTAATAACTGTCTTTATCAGCCGGAACAGATTCTATTTCGTGTACTGACTTTAGGCATGAAACGATCTGTTGAAGAATATCTATTTTCTTCTCCATACTGATATCGGTATATTCGTAAATATTTTTGCCGTCTATAAGTTCCATGCATAGAGGTTCGAAATCGTATATATGAGGCAGATTAGGAAAATCCACTTTTTGCAACTTTCTGTACCACGCAATCTCACGTTTAGCCAGATCCTTCCCCTGCTTGTCCAAAGGAATCTTATATATCCGGTCTTTTTCTATTTTCATACTGTTAAAGGGCCTGCATTTGCTTATGGAAAGCTTATCCCACTCACTCTTAAGTCCATACTCATGAGTTTTGTAAAGATTTTGAACATCAAACCGTAACTCCTTACTTTTCAGCCATCTGACAAACTCACCTGCTTCAGGGACATCCTCAATATAGCTTTTATCTTTAAATATAAAGAATCCTGCGACGCCGAAATCCGAGCTGCGTTTTTCCTCAAACTCACCGTTTTCGTACTTCCAGCGGCAGGGGAAATCCTTTGAAAGACCAATAATATTATTGTCAGATTCCGGTAACTTATAATCTTTGGGAAGTACCAGATCGCACCACGTAAGAAGGAATGGCGAAGAGTACGGAATATGTGATAAGGCCTCTCTTAATCCGGCGCAGGTACCTTCTTTACCTGTAGCACATACCATAGTGTAATCAACATCCGCAAATGCAGCGAGGTATGCTTTTAGAACATCATATTTGTAATCTCCAATGATAATATATTTTTTGTCAGGGAATTTCCTAAAAAGGTGAAAGATCATAGGAAGGTTATTAATCGGCACAAGCGCTTTAGGCTTATTTACAGTTAACGACTCCATACGCGTGCCCTTACCCCCGGCCTGAACAATAATATAATCCATAAATACTACCTTTCTTTTAATTTTTTTCCAATCTGATTTCAGATGATTTACTGATATTTTTTTTTCACCCAAGAAGTCAAAACAAACATTACCAAATTATACAATTATTATCTTTATCTAAAATTACAAGTATCAGACCTCTATGATTAATAGTATGTTCATTTTTAAAAAACTATTACCAATTTTACAATAGTATATATGAGATTTCGCAGAAAGTCTGATACTGCAAAAAATTTGAAGAGTGCAGTTTTTCAAGCATTTACCTGTTTTACACACCCTGTGCGATCATGGCATCTACAACTTTTTCAAATCCTGCGATATTAGCGCCTGCAATGTAGTCGCCTTCCATACCGTATTTGGCGGAGGCTTCATCAATATTTTTGAAAATGTTGGCCATTATGCCCTGAAGTTTTTGGTCTACCTCTTCAGCACTCCAGCTGAGACGCTCTGAGTTCTGGCTCATTTCCAGACCTGATGTGGCTACTCCGCCGGCATTGGATGCTTTACCGGGTATGAACTGAATGCCGTTTTTAACAAGATACTCTGTAGCGTCCAAAGTGGTAGGCATATTTGCTCCTTCGCAAACAAACTTACATCCGTTTTCTACAAGAGCCTTAGCATCATCTATAAGAAGCTCGTTCTGGGTGGCGCAGGGAAGTGCTACATCACAGGGAATGCTCCATACTCCGCGTCCCTCATGGTACTCTGCACCGGGGCGCTCTTTTACGTACTCAGTAAGACGGGCTCTTCTTACTTCCTTAATATCCTTGAGAAGAGCGATATCTATACCTTCGGGGTCATGGATCCATCCGGATGAATCAGAACATGTCACAACCTTACCGCCGAGCTGGGTGGCTTTTTCGATGGCGTATGTCGCAACATTACCGGAACCGGATACAACAACCGTCTTTCCTTCAAAAGATGTGCCGTTTTTCTTAAGAAGCTCCTGTGTGATGTAGCAAAGACCATAGCCGGTAGCCTGTTTACGTACAAGGGAGCCGCCGTAGGAAAGACCTTTACCCGTAAGTACACCTTCATATACTCCGCGGATTTTTTTGTACTGGCCGAACATGTAGCCTATTTCGCGTGCGCCAACTCCGATATCACCGGCAGGTACGTCTGTGTCTGCACCGATATATTTGTAAAGCTCTGTCATAAAGCTCTGACAGAAAGCCATGATCTCTCTGTCTGATTTGCCTTTGGGGTCGAAGTCGGCACCGCCCTTACCACCGCCCATGGGAAGAGATGTAAGGGAGTTCTTGAAAATCTGCTCGAAGCCAAGGAACTTTATGATGCTTAAGTTTACAGAGGGATGGAAGCGGCATCCGCCCTTGTAAGGTCCGATAGCGTTGTTATACTGTACACGGTAGCCTCTGTTTACCTGGACCTGACCATTGTCATCTACCCAGGGAACTCTGAAATGAATGGCTCTGTCTGGCTCTGTGATCCTTTCCAGAACAGCTTCGCGTCTGTAGGTTTCTTCATTTGCCTCTACCACAGGACGAAGTGTTTCGAGGACCTCTGTAACGGCCTGCAAAAACTCTGGCTGGTCTGCGTTTTTTTCTTTAATCTGTGCGAGAACTTCATCTACATATCCCATAAAAATGTCTCCTTTTTGAAAATTTAAGTAAAATAAAGATTTTCCTTAATAAAAATATACTTTTTTATTATAAAAATGATTATAAAAAATTACACTCTAAAAAGCAAGAAAAAAGTAAGTAAAATTTTAGGAAATGTTTTTTTATGTATATGAATATATGTGTTAAAATGTAGTGCATTGCGTAATCATTATAAATCGGAGTTTTATATGTTATATAAGGATATAGAAAAATATTTTGCCTCGCTGCCCTGGTTTATCCCTGCAAGTCCTGAGTTTACTTACGGGATAGACAGGGTACGGGCGGTTCTTGAAGAGATGAAACGTCCGGACAAAGATTTAAAGGTCATACACGTTGCAGGAACCAACGGAAAGGGATCTGTGTGTGCATATCTGGATGTGTTATTGCGAAAAACCGGGAAAAGGACAGGGCTTTTTACATCTCCCCATCTTCTATGCATAAGAGAGCGTATATCTCTGGACGGATGCATGATAAGCAAAAAGGAGATGGAGAGATATTTTGATATAGTAATGAGTGCAGTACGTGAGTTAAAGAAGAAATATCAGGGCTTTGATATTGCATATTTTGAGTTCTTTTTTTTGATCGCTGTACTGTTTTTCAGAGATTCGGATACTGATATCTGTATCTTTGAAACCGGGCTTGGCGGGCGACTGGATGCAGTAAATGTTTTTGAAAAACCTGTTATGTGTATTATTACTCAGATAGGTCTGGATCATACAGCTATACTGGGTGACGATCTGGAAAGTATAGCCCGTGAAAAATGCGGGATCATAAAGCGCGACACTCCGCTTGTCTGTATAGAGCCGGAAGAAGAAAGCGTAAAAAAAATCATATATGAAACTGCAAAAGAAAAAAGCAGCGAGCTGACGTTTTCATCTGATAAAGATATAAAAGATGTGAGTATAGATAGTGAAAAAGTTGATTTTTTACTTCAAAATAGGTATTATAGGAATGTTAAGGTCTCTTTGAAAACACCGGCATTTTTTGCGGCATCCGATGCGGCTCTTGCGCTGACCGCATTTGCTTTATTGTGTGAAAAATACTATCCGGGACTTAAAGGTATAAGTCCCCCGGATTATGTTCGTACACTTGGCGGGATTGTAAGAGAAGGACGCATGGAGCAGGTTATGCCGGGGGTATATGTGGACGGAGCCCACAACCCCCGGGCTGTAGAGATATTTGCCGTGTCCGTGGAAAAAATGACGCAGAAAGATGATAATATTTTATTGTTTAGTGCGGTTAAGGATAAAAATTTTACCGACATGGTAAGGATTTTAAGTGATTCGGGGTGTTTCGACAGGTATTTTGTTTGTACTTTGGAAAATGACAGGGCGGCTTCTGCAGAAAGCATAAAAAATATTTTTCAAAAGTTTTCGGACAGGCCGGTAGAGGTATTTTCGGATACAGAAAAAGCGTTTTCAGAAGCATTGAAGCATAAAACAGAAAAAAAGAGGTTGTTTTGTGCGGGCTCGCTTTATCTGGTGGGAGAGATCAAAAGAATCATTGAGTTAGAAAGGTCACAACTATGATAAATTTCGAAGAAGAACTTAAAAAGTTTAAACCCAGTCTTGAGGTGGGGGATGCTGAAAAAGCCATATATGACAATAATGCTCCCGACATGACAGATCTGTTTTATAAAATGATAGATGATGTTGATATGCATATGGTTAAGAACAGAAATAACTGACTTTGATGGGAGTAGATAATGAGATGTAACAAATGCGGAGCCGAACTGCTTAAAAGTGATTTCTGTCCCGAATGCCAGGCGGATGTCACTTTTTATAAAAGAGCGGCGGCTGCTTCAAATGTGTATTACAACAAAGGACTTGAGCAGGCAGGTGTCAGGGATCTTTCGGGAGCCATAGAAAGTTTGAAAATGAGTGTGCTTCTGGACAAGACCAATATTGCAGCGAGAAATCTTCTCGGGCTTTGTTATTTTGAGTCCGGTGAAGTGGTAGAGGCACTAAGCCACTGGGTAGTAAGTAAAAACTTCAGAACTGTGGGCAATCCTGCAGCGGATTATGTGGCTGAGGTGCAGTCTAAAAAGACTGATTTTGACGAAAAGGCCGCAGCTGCAAGAAAGTACAACCAGGTACTGGAAAATGCGAGCAATGAAAATTATGACATGGCTCTTATCCAGTTAAAAAAAATAGTTTCCCAGTGTCCCGGTTTTCTTAAAGCCCAGTTGCTCCTTGCTTTATTTTATATAGAAAAAAAGGCATATGCCAGGGCGGAAAGAGCCCTTCGGAATGTTCTTAAAGTCGATACGGGCAACTCCATGGCAAGGAGATATCTGAAAAGCATACCGAAAAACAGTAGGGAAAGTTCAGACAAAACAGTCGGTAATATTCCTTCTTTTTTGAAAGACGATCAGAAAAGCGCAGAGGGTGCACAAAGAGGTCCTTTAAGCGGAAATGATGTGATCATACCAAAATCTGAAAAAAGGATGGCGGGAAGCGGAGCATTTTCTCTTCTGAATATTCTTATCGGTCTTGGTATAGGTGCTGCGCTTGTATTCTTTCTTGTTATGCCTGCAAGAGACAGACTTGTTGCAAACGGTTATGAAGAAACCCTGCAAAACAATGCAAAAGAGATAACAGAGACCGGAGATAAATTGGCGGCTGCAGAAAAAAAGGTGGAGGAGCTTACAAAGACTAATGATGAGCTTCAAAAGCAGATAGATGGAGGCGAGGACGGAGACGTAACAAAGCTTCTTTCGGCCGTGAACCAGTATATGTCCGGTGACAGTGAAGGCGGAGCGATGACACTGGCAGGCATAAAGAATTCATCATCTTTGCAGGGAGATGCGAAAGATGTATACGGGCAGCTTAAAGAACAACTGGGAGATGTTTCTTCCGAGGGGGTTTTTGAAGAGGCTATGGCTGCATTTAACAACAGCGAAGTAAGAAGAGCATCTACGCTTTTCGAATCCGCTTATGAGGTGGATGAGAATAACGAGGCGGCAGCATACTATGCCGGACGGTGCTATCAGAGTATGCAGGATACTGACAAGGCCAACAAGTACTTTAAGATCATAACTGAAAAATTCGGTGATGGAGAATATGCACAGGAGGCACAGGAGTATCTAAGTGCCAATGGAGCATAGACTATGAAGAGAAAAATCATTAAAGACGGATATGGTCAGATCACGGAGAAGAAATCCCGTTTTCTGGGGCAGATTCACGCAGCCGGATCTCCTGAGGAGGCCATTGAGAGAGTTACAGAGGTTAAAAAAAAGTATTTTGATGCAAAACATCACTGTTATGCATATCTTTGCGGAGATGATGCCGACATAAAAAAATACAGTGATGACGGTGAACCGTCGGGTACGGCCGGAATGCCGCTTCTAAATATTCTTGAATCTGAAGGGCTGACTGATTGTGTTGTCATTGTTACCAGATATTTCGGAGGCGTTCTTCTTGGTACGGGAGGACTTGTGAGAGCTTACAGAGCCGCAGGGGAAGAAGCGTTGAAGGATGCCGTGCTTGCAGACATTACAAAGGGGCTGGAGGTGTTTATAAAGGCTGAATACAGTGATGAATCCCGCCTCAGAAGGATATTTGAGAACATGAACTCCGGGGGAAGTAACATCATTATAGAAAGAACTGATTATTCCGAAACCTGCGACATGACCGTCAGTATTGAAAAGGAAGCTTTCCCAAGATTAAATGAAACTCTTACAAATACTTTTGCAGGAAAAATAGTTCCTGAGATAAAGGGTGAAAAGATGATCATAGTAAATGCCGGTTAATGGTGTATGGGAAAAGTACAGGGAGGTGTGGCTATTGGGTAAGATAGATGACGATGCATACAACAACCACAATCAGGATATAGCAAGAAGACTTATAGCCCAGGGCGGTCTTACAGATGAGTTTATCTCAATGTGTTCGGGGCTGTCTGCCGAGGAGATCGAAGAACTCAAAAAAGAAACATTTGGAGAAAAGGAATGATATGTACGGTTATGTATCTGTAAATACCTCGGAACTGAAAATGAGGGAATTTGACGAATACAATGCCAGGTACTGCGGATTGTGTGACAGCCTGAGGGAAGGCTTCGGCAGAGTGGGGCAGCTGACCATAAGACATGATATGACATTTCTTATCTATCTGCTAAACGGTATTTACGAACCACGGGAAAAGTCTTTTACCGGTCGTTGTATTGCACATCCGATGAAAAAGAGGAATTTTCTTAAAACGGATATTACTGATTATGCAGCTGACATGAATATACTTCTTGCATGGTATAAGCTGGTGGATGACTGGGAAGATGACAGGAGCAAGAAAGCACGTATTATGATGGCGGCTCTTAAAAAGGGAGCTACGGATGTAAAAGAAAAATATCCCGAAAAAAGTGCAAAGATAGGATCTGCATTTACTCATCTCAGAAGTCTTGAACAGGAGTCATCTGTTGATATAGACAGTGTATCAGGATGCTTTGGGAAAGTTATGGCTCACGTGTGTGATATCTATGGTGACGAATGGTCGGGGTTGTTACGAAAAACAGGCTTTTATCTTGGGAAATTTATATATATAATGGACGCATACGAAGATATGCGAGAGGATGAGGCAAATAACAGTTACAATCCGCTTTTGGCAAAAAAAAATCTTTTTCCTTCTGATGAGGAGTTTGAGATATATGTCTATACGATACTGAACAACATCATGGCAGATTGTGCCGGGGCTTTCGAAAAGCTTCCGGTTAAAAAGGACGCACAGATAATCAGAAATATTATTTATGCTGGAGTTTGGCGAAGATGGGAAGAAATGCACACTCCTGAAGAAAAGTAACATTTACATATCACAATAAAGGACAAGAATGATGGATCCATATCAGGTTTTAGGCGTTTCCCGCAGCGCCACAGATGATGAGATAAAAAAAGCATACAGAAAGCTGAGCCGGAAATACCACCCGGATGCAAATGTAAACAATCCAAATAAAGACCAGGCCGAAGAGCAGTTTAAGAAAGTACAGCAGGCTTACAAGCAGATAATGGATGAACGCTCCGGCGCGTCTTATCAGAACGGCAGCGGAAGCTACAGTCAGGGGACTTACGGCAGCGGAAGTTCTTCCGGTTCATCAGGCGGTTACGGCGGATACGGCGGTTACGGTTCGGGGTCTTACGGCTCAGGCGGAGGCAGTAGTTCATCAGGCGGCGGATCATCTTATGGATATGGCGGATATTCTCAGGGACAGGGTCAGACCGGAGGAGGATACGGAAGCTGGTGGGGAGGCTTTGGTCCTTTCGGTAATTTCGGCAATTTCGGAGGCTTTGGCGGTTACGGCGGATATACCCAGAATGAGGCCCAAAAATGGGGCAACGATGACGTGTCCGTAAAGCTAAAAGGCGCCATGAATTATGTGAACAGCGGTCACTATAACGAAGCCCTTACAGCACTAAACGGCATAAGCACCAGAGATGCCAGGTGGTATTATGTAAGTGCCATGGCCAATTCAGGGGCGGGCAATCAGGCGGCTGCACTGGAAAATGCAGGAAAGGCTGTACAGATGGATCCAGACAATATGAGTTATCAGAATCTGTACAGACAGCTGCAAAACGCCGGAGGAGCTTATGCACAGCAGGGACAGCAGTACGGCAGAAGAGCCAATGCCAACATGATCAGATGCTGTATCATTGGAACCGGTATTTGCATGGCGGGAAGCTTTTGCGCAAGGGCATCTGCAAATGGTGCAGCAGGGCGCGGAGTGTGTTGCTGATAAAATAAAACACTTTTTTTAGGTTTAAAAATCTGATATAATCACGCTATAAATGTTTTGGTGTATAGGAGGTGCGGGATGGTTGATATAGAAGACAGTATTTTGGATCTGTTACCGGATGATGTAAAGCAGGCTTACGAAAAAAATGATTACGAGGCTGTTGACAACTGGTTTAAGCAGGAAGCCCAAGACAGCGGAGACGGAAAGGCTGAGTATCTTCTCGGTGCAGTGTGTGCCCTGGGATTCGGATATGAGCGTGATTTTAAAAAGGCTGCTGCATTTTTTGAGGAGTCGGCTCATAAGGGATATGTTCCTGCATGGAACAGCCTGGGACTTTTGTATTTCGATGGCATGGGCGTAGAGCAGGATGACAAGATCGCATACAAGTGGTTTAAGAAAGCGTCCGGGGAAAATAACGCAGATGCTTTTTGTAATCTGGGTATGTTATATGAAGATGGCAGAGGTGTTGCACAAAACTACGAAAAAGCAAAGAAGCTTTACGAAAAGGCTGCGGAGCTTGGGGATTTAGATGCCTGGTGCAATCTCGGTCTTTTGTATGAGGATGGACATGGTGTGGCCCAGGATTATGCAAAAGCAAAAGAGATGTATGAAAAGGGCGCAGAGCTCGGAGATGTGGATTGTATGTGCAACCTTGGTATTCTTTACTACGAAGGCAAGGGTGTGGAAAAGGATGTAAACAAGGCAGTTGAACTATACAGGCAGGCCGCTGAACGTGGAGACGACGAAGCAAACGCTGAGTTGACAAAATTGAAGGAGCAGGGTGTTATATAATATTATTCTGCCGGTTGTTAAAGAGCCTTCTCTTAAATGAGAAGGTTTTTTCTTGAATCAGAACACTATTAAACTCAAAAGAAGGAATAACCATGGAAGAAAATAACAAGCTTATGCTTATAGACGGACACAGTATTCTAAACAGGGCGTATTTCGGACTTCCTCATCTTACAGCTCCGGACGGTACGCCAACAGGCGCTGTTTACGGGTTTTTGAATATTATGTTCAAGTTCCTTGATGATGAAGCGCCGGATCATCTGGCAGTAGCCTTTGATCTGAGTGCGCCTACTTTCAGGCATAAGGCGTATAAGGATTATAAAGGTACCAGAAAGCCTATGGATGAAGATCTTAAGGTGCAGGTACCTCTTATAAAAGAAATTTTAAAGACCATGAATATCCCCGTTGTCACCCAGGAGGGCTATGAGGCAGATGACATAATAGGAACATTGTCGAAGAATGCCGGAGATGATGGCATGAATGTAGTTATCGTTTCCGGTGATAAGGATCTTTTGCAGCTTGTGGACGAAAAAGTAACCGTTAAAAATCCAAAAACAAGCAGAGGGGTTACAACGGTAACCGATTATACTCCCGAAAAGGTTCAGGAAGAATACGGGGTTACTACTGAAGAGTTCGTTCTTCTTAAAGCTATTATGGGTGATACTTCGGATAATATCCCGGGAGTAAAGGGTGTGGGACCCAAAACCGCAGCACCTATAGTTGCGCAGTACCATACCCTGGAATCTGTTATAGAGCACATTCCCTACTTGAGATCAGATTCTTTGAAAAAGAAAATGAACGATGGTATTGAGTCCATGAAGATGAGCTATTTTCTTGCCAGTATAGACAGGGAGGTTCCGCTGGAGTTCAAAATCTGCGATGCAAAACTGACGCAAATATTTACTCCCGAAGCACATGAAGTTTTTAAAAAATACAATTTCCGTTCTCTCCTGAAAAGATTTGATGACAATGAAGCCTCTGTAAAAAATGAGGATTTTAAGATTCCCGATGCTGTTATAATAGACGAAAAAAGCAAAGCTAAAGAATTGTTTACTGATTGCAGGGGGATTCTCGGAAAAGGATCATCCATAGGCATCAGCGTACAGGCAGCAGATAAGAGTGAAAGTATTATAGCCTTTCTTACGGGAGACCTGCCTGAAGCGTTGCTTATCTGTACAGATGATGACAGTATTTATAAGATAATACCGGGAGATGATCTTTGCGCGGAAGATATTAAAGATATGTTTGTGGATCTGGCATATTTTAAGCATAATGAAAAAACCGACGGACACATTTTTATAAACGATCTTAAAAAAGCAGTTAAGGTTTTGGGAGACATTGACAAGTTTCCTTTTGAAGCATTTGATGATGTGGCACTTATGGCCTATATTGCGGATCCTGTTGCAGGGAAATATGAATATAGTGATATAGCTGCGGGAAATCTTTCGGCAAGTCTTCCTGACAAAAAAGAACTTAAGGGTGATCCCGGGACTATCAGTATAAATGATGCTTATGTTTCTTACAAAGCGGGTCCTGTTCTTTTAGAAAAATTAAGTAAAACAGATCAGTTTGAGCTTTATGAAACCGTGGAACGTCCATTGGTACCTGTTTTGGCTGATATGGAAAAACAGGGGGTGCGCGCAGACAGAGAAGCACTTAAAGAATATTCGGGAAGGCTGTCCGAAAAGATAGAAGAACTTACGAAGACAATATATGATATGGCAGGAGAGACTTTCAACATAAACTCTCCCAAAATTCTGGGTAATATTCTTTTTGACAAGCTGGGGCTACCACACGGCAAGAAGACTAAAACGGGATATTCCACCGCAGCAGAGGTGTTGGAAAAACTGGCGTTGGAGCATCCGATCGCAGAGGCTGTTACACAGTACAGATTGCTAAGCAAGCTTAAATCCACTTATGCAGAAGGATTATCAGCCTTTATAGGTGAGGATGGGCGCATACACGGTGATTTTAATCAGACGGTTACAGCTACGGGACGTCTTTCAAGTGCCAACCCCAATCTTCAGAATATACCGGTGAGGATGGATATAGGCAGAGAGATACGTAAGGTATTTACGCCGGGAGACGGATGGCTTTTCGTAGATGCTGATTACAGTCAGATAGAGCTTCGGGTTCTGGCACATATGTCCGGTGATGAAAAACTGATAGAAGCTTATAATCATGCCAGGGACATCCATACCATGACCGCCTCCCGGGTTTTCAATGTTCCTTTTGATGAGGTTACACCGCAGCAGAGAAGAAATGCAAAAGCGGTAAATTTTGGTATAATTTACGGTATCAGTTCATTTGGTCTCGGAAAGGATCTGAGTATATCCACAAAAGAGGCAAAGGAGTATATAGACAGTTATTTCAAGACATTCCCGGGTATAAAGGGATATCTGGACGGACTGGTGGGGTTTGCCAGGGAAAAGGGATATTCAGAAACCCTCTACGGAAGAAGGCGGCCGGTGCCTGAGTTAAAGTCTTCGAATTTTCAGGTACGGTCTTTCGGCGAACGTATTGCAATGAATGCTCCCATACAGGGGACAGCAGCTGATATTATGAAGCTGGCCATGATACGCATGTATAAGGCGTTAAAAAAAGAAGGATTAAGATCAAAGCTTATTTTGCAGGTTCATGATGAGCTGATCATAGAGACTGCCCCGGATGAAATAGAAAGGGTAAAGGAGATCCTGACTGAGGCCATGGTGCATGCGGCAGATCTGAAGGTGCCTCTTGAAATAGATATAAATGTCGGAAAGAACTGGTTTGAGGCACATTGAGTAATAAAAAGTTTCAGTATATTTGTTGTTTACGGATAGGATGATCGGTATGAAAGTTATAGGTATAACCGGAGGTGTGGGAGCAGGCAAGAGTACTTTGCTTTCTTTGCTTGATGAGATGGAGGGTACAGTTACGGTACAGGCAGATCTTATCGCGAGGGAAGCTATGAAAAAGGGGGGCATTGCTTATGAAAAGACAGTTTTTTTATTCGGTGCCGAGATACTCGGGCCGGACGGAGAGATAGACAGGGCAAGGCTTGGAGAAATAGTATTCAAAGAAGACAATAAAAGACTGGTTCTGAACAGTATTGTTCATCCTGTAGTAAAGAATGAGATAATCGCTGATATACAGGAAAAAGAAAATGAAGGGAAAAGCTTTTATTTTATAGAGGCGGCGCTTCTTCTTGAGGACAGGTACGAAAGAATATGTGATGAAATCTGGTATGTATACGCGGGAGAGGAGTTAAGACGTGAAAGACTTAAGAAAAACCGTGGATATACCGATGAAAAAATAGACGGACTTTTTGCGTCACAAATGAAGGACGAGTATATCAGAAGGAAGTATCTCAAAAACGACAGCGGTGAAGAAATTGATACAGGAATAGCACGTTTTGACATGACACCCCCCTGGCTTGTGTTTGACAACAGTACCGGATTGTTTCTTACGCCGGAGTTTTTTGATATACTGGACAAGTTACTTGTCACAAAAGAAGAGATCGCGGAAGGGTCTGCAGAAGAGTTCATAGAAGAAACAACAGAAGAAACAAAGAAAGAAGTATCAGAGGAAGTCCAAAAGGAATAAATATGCGTTTTATGACTATAGCCAGCGGCAGCAGCGGCAATTGTATATATATAGGTTCTGACAATACTCATATCCTTATAGATGCGGGTGTCAGCAAAAAGAAAATATGCGAGGGACTAAAAGCTGCCGATCTGGATATTTCAGATATATCCGCTGTTTTTATAACCCATGAGCATATTGACCATGTGAAGGGAGCGGGTGTACTGATGAGAGGCAGTGAGATCCCTTTTTACGGTACATCAGGTACACTTAAAGCGATGGGATATAATAAAAGTCTCGGCCCGCTTTCATCCGACCGTATGTGTACCATAGACAAGCATGCACCGGTTTATATAGGGGATCTGTGTATAGAAGCCTGCCATATTTCCCATGATGCTTCTGATCCGGTGGCATATACTGTTTCGGGAGAAAAAGAAAAAGCCGGAGTTGTGACGGATCTGGGAGATTTTGACGAGGAAATAGTTGAGCATATGTCCGGCTGTGATGTGTTCCTTGCAGAAGCCAATCATGACATAAGGATGCTTGAGACAGGACCATATCCGTATGCACTTAAAAGGCGTATACTCGGTGACAGGGGACATTTGTCAAATGAAGCATCGGGAGATCTTATAAACGCATTGTTAAATGATCATATAAAGGCTGTATTTCTCGGACATCTAAGCAAAGAGAACAATTATGACAGACTGGCATATGAGACGGTAAGACAGTCTATAGATGCGGCTTCCCACGGGTACAGAGCCGGAGATTTTCATATAGAGGTAGCTAAAAGAGATACGCCATCTACCATAATCGAGGTTTGATATGAGTTTTTAAAAGGAGTTTTATTATGAAGAAATGTGTTATAACCGTTATTGGAAACGATGCGGTGGGTATTATTGCAAAAGTATGTACATATCTTGCTGAAGCCCGTATAAATATTCTGGATATTTCCCAGACTATAGTCGGCGGACTGTTTAATATGATGATGATAGTGGATATAAGCAAGTCATCAGAAGAATTTGCCGAAATAAACGAGAATCTGGAAAAACTGGGACAGGACATAGGTGTAACCGTAAAATGTCAGAGAGCAGAAATTTTTGATATGATGCACAGGATTTAAAGGAGAGGGAACTTGATAAATATACTTGAGGTCGCCGAGACCAATAAAATGATTGAAAAAGAAAATCTGGACGTAAGGACCATAACAATGGGGATAAGTCTTTTGGACTGTATGGATTCCGATACACAAAAAACCTGTGAAAACATTTACGATAAGATAGTCAGTCTTGCCGGAGAACTTGTAAATACAGGTGATGAAATAGGAAAGGAGTTTGGTATTCCCATAGTAAATAAAAGGGTATCAGTTACTCCTGTTGCTATTGTGGGTGAGGCATGTGCAAAAACCACTGATGATTATGTAAAGATCGCAAAGGCTCTTGACCGTGCAGCGGCTTCAATAGGAGTAAATTTTATCGGTGGATATTCTGCCCTTGTTTCAAAAGGAAGTACAAGAGCTGACGATCTTCTTATGCGCTCTATACCCGAAGCTCTTTCACAGACAGAATATATATGCTCATCCGTAAATGTGGGATCCACCAAAACGGGTATAAATATGGATGCTGTACGCCTTATGGGAAACATTATAAAAGAAACAGCCCTGAAAACGGCTGACAGGGATTCTATAGGGTGTGCAAAACTGGTTGTTCTTTGCAATGCGCCTGACGACAATCCTTTTATGGCAGGTGCATTTCACGGGGTTTCAGAAAATGACTCTGTAATAAACGTGGGGGTAAGCGGACCGGGTGTTGTAAAAAATGCTCTTGAGAGTGTTAGGGGATCTGATTTTAAGACTCTTTGCGAAACTATTAAAAAAACAGCTTTTAAAATAACCAGGGTGGGTCAGCTTGTGGCTCAGGAGGCTGCTAAACGGCTCAATACCGAATTTGGTATTATAGACCTTTCTCTTGCGCCTACTCCTGCCATAGGCGACAGCGTTGCTGATATACTGAAGGAGATAGGGCTTGAGCACCCGGGGGCTCCGGGAACTACTGCGGCTTTGGCGCTTCTAAATGATCAGGTGAAAAAGGGCGGTGTTATGGCATCCTCTTATGTAGGCGGTCTGAGCGGTGCATTTATCCCCGTAAGTGAGGATCAGGGGATGATAGATGCTGTCGAAGCCGGAGCGCTTACTATAGAAAAACTGGAGGCTATGACCTGTGTATGCTCTGTAGGACTGGATATGATAGCTGTCCCCGGAGATACGTCGGCTGATACAATTGCCGGGGTTATAGCTGATGAGTCTGCTATAGGTATGATCAATCAAAAGACTACAGCGGTACGTATTATTCCCGTAGCCGGAAAAGGACTGGGAGATACGGTGGAATTCGGAGGTCTTTTGGGATATGCTCCGATAATGCCTGTAAACAGTTTTGGTTGCAGTGATTTTATAAATCGTGCAGGAAGGATACCTGCACCTATACATAGTTTTAAAAATTAAACAGGAGATATAAAAAGTGTTTACAACGGAACAAATAAAGGCCATGCGCCATACAGAAGGGGCAGCAATGGTTATGGCCTGTCCGGGAAGCGGGAAGACCCGCGTGATTACCGGGCGGGTGCATTTTTTACAGGAAGAAAAGGGGGTGCCGCCGGACCGGATCCTGGTGGTAACCTTTGCCAAAGATGCAGCATTGCAAATGCAAAAAAGATATCTGCAGTTTACCGGTGAAGTGACCACCGGAGTTGTTTTTTCTACTATACATTCTCTGTGTTATACAATTCTGAAAAAATCTTCCCTGTTCAGGGATTATCGTTTACTTACTGATACAGAAAGAAAGCAGATTTTCAGTAATCTGTTACAAAGATATAAAACTGAGATCAATCCTGAAAACCGTATTACCATTGAAGGGATACGGGGAGTTTCCATGGATATTACCAGATGTAAATGTTCATGCTTTAACGGAAGTGATAAGGACAGCTTTAAGCCGAAGGATTCGGAAGAAGATATGTTTCGCTTTTTCTATAAGGCCTACTCTGATGAGATGTTAAAGCGGAGAACCTACGATTTTGATGATATGACGGGTATGGCTATGGAGGCTGTGTTGAGGGACAAAACACCTGAAATAAATGCCATAAGAAAAAGATTTTTATATATACTTATTGACGAGTTTCAGGACACATCTGCAGCCCAGTTTTATCTGCTTGAAAGTCTGTGTAAAAATATTTTTGCAGTAGGTGACGAGGACCAGAGCATTTACGGCTTTCGTGGGGCAAACCCCGATATTATAAATACATTCAAAAAAAGCTTTCCCCACTATTACCAATATACTCTGTCAAAAAATTTCAGAAGTACAAATGAAATTGTGACGGCAGCTGTTTCAGTTATTTCGGAAAACAATAATCGTCAGGCTAAAAGTTTTATATCTTCAGGAAATCACATTTCGCATGAAGTGCATAGTTTCGGTATTGAAGAGTATGAAAACCGCCATGATGAAGCAGAAGGTATAGTAAAATTTTTAAATGACACATCATATGGCTCTGAAAAAACAGTTGCTATTCTTACAAGAACAAATGAAGAAGCCGTTTTTATCGCAGCAGTGTTGCAAAAAAACGGGAAAAAATTCAATATCCGGGAAAGCTTCGGATCTATGTTTGATTATCCGGCTATAGTTATATATATTTCTTATTTCAGAATCGCATTGGGAACAGGGGATCCAAAGGATTTTGTAAATATATTCCGTCACCCTTCTAGTGTGTTTCCGGCATCATGTTTTTATGGTGCAAAAGGAATACACGATTGCTGGGAAAGGGTTTTTAAGTTTGCAGACAATGACCCGGAATTAAAAACCGAACTGCTGAATAAGAGAGCGAAGCTTGATTATATGAGGGAATTGGATCCGGTGGCGGCTTTAAACTTTGCGGGGAAGGCACTTTTTCTTGATAAATGGTTTTCAAAACATTATGAAAATGCTGTGGTATACAAAGAAAGAATAGATGAGTTTGCTGAATTTTTAAAACTTTTTAGTTCGCTTGAAGCCTTTTTAGCGTATGAAAAAAATTATACAAAGCAAATCAATGAGTCTGATAAACACAATGAAAAAGATAAGGACAAAGAAAAAATAACGATAATGACCATGCATGCCGCAAAAGGACTTGAATTTGATGCGGTTTGGATACCGGGTTCCAATGAAGGTAATATCCCGTTTTCAAAGGCACTGAAAACAGACGATATAACAGACCTGGAAGAAGAAAGAAGACTTTTTTATGTGGCTATGACCCGGGCCGTTGAGGTACTTAGAATAAGCTGCCGGAAAACAGGTTCTGCGTGCAGGGGAAATCCTTCCAGATTTCTTAAATCATTACGAAAACTTTGATCTTTACAGGATATATTGATTTTAATGAGGCATTTATATGGGTTTTTCGTATAAGTTATTTTTTCTTGATATTTTGTTAAATAAAGTGTATAATCTTAAGAAGTTTAATTTCTTAAGTGTAACGGCAAATAACAGGAGGAATTGTTCCCTATGGATAAGATTGATAAGAAGCTGGTTACTTTACTACAGGAAAATGCACGCATGCCTTTGAAATCTCTTGCGGAGCAGGTGTTTTTGTCTTCACCCGCTGTTTCAGCCCGCATCGAGAGACTGGAGGAGGAAGGTATCATACAAAAGTATGAAGCCAAGATTAATCAGTTAAAGATAGGTTATCATATCACCGCATTTATAAATCTTGAGGTAGCTCCCGCAAGGAAGCCTGAGTTTTACCCATTTGTGCGGGAGTGCTCCAGCGTAGTGGAGTGTAACTGCGTAACAGGGAATTATTCTATGCTGTTAAAGGTGGTATTTCCCAGTACTCAGGAACTGGATGCCTTTATCGGACAACTACAGCAATTTGGAAGAACCAGTACTCAGATAGTCTTTTCCACGCCGGTTGAGCCCAGAGG
>CAMOUW010000029.1 GCA_946626755.1 uncultured Clostridia bacterium | reverse complement strand
TCTGAATATTCGGAAAGTATTTTTATTGTATCTTCGCAGGCGTCTCTGGAATGGATTATAGCCGGAAGATGTACGGAACGTGCAAGGCCAAGCTGCCTTCTGAACCACAGATGCTGGTCTTCTTTTGATGAACCCATGTTGTGATAATCCAGTCCTATCTCTCCTATGGCCACTATTTTTTCATAAGCAGTTGCAGCACTGAATATCTCGATCTCTTCCTCCGTAAGAATACTTACTTCATCCGGATGTACTCCCACAGCAGCAAAAACATGCTCAAACTTCTTTGATAACTCTATGCTGTCGTAAGCCCCTTTAACGGTGGCTCCCACATTAATAACCGCCTCTATGTTGTTATCGGGAAGCGAAGCAAGAAGCTGCTTTCTGTCCCCGTCAAAGGCCGGGTCATCATAATGGGCATGGGTATCAATAATCTTTGTAGTGTTTGTTGTCATAATAAATAAACCTTTTTCTCAAGATATTTCACTTCCGGCAATAATGTCTTTATCAGGAGTCAGGACGGAAAGATTGCCCTCGTCATCTGATGCGGCAAGTATCATTCCCTGCGACTCAACACCGCAAAGCTTTACAGGCGCAAGATTGGTTATTACGGCCACTTTTTTTCCTATCATATCTTCAGGTGTGTAAAATTTGGCTATACCCGACACTATCTGGCGCACTTCATCTCCTATCCTTATCTGGGACACAAGAAGCTTTTTGGCCTTGGGGACAGGTTCACATTTTAAAACCTCCCCTACACGAAGCTGGATCTTATCGAAATCATCTATGCTTATCTCTTCCTTTTCTTCCACCTGGGGATACTTCGTTATAACACCGGCCTCTGCAGTAAGAGCCTTTTGTTTTTCTTCTATCTCTTCAACCCTTTTAGAAACCGTATCTGCATCCATCCTTGCAAAGAGTATACCCGGTTCAGCCGTAAGTTTGCCGTCCTCCGGAAACAGACCGAATCTGTCCAGATCCTCGTAAGCCCTGTAACCGGACTTTGCATCTTCCGGATATAGCTGCGCAAATATACGGTCTGCCGTCTCAGGCATAAAGGGTGCCAGAAGATTGGTCCCTATGGTTATACCTTCCACAAGATTGTATAAAACCTCAGACAGTCTGTCATACCTGCTCTCGTCTTTACCGAGGATCCAGGGCTCTGTCTCATCTATATATTTGTTGCATCTTTTGAAAAGCTTAAAGACTTCTGTCATTGCATCAGCCACTCTGAGCTCAGACATCTTGTCTTCCACAAGGGCTTTGGTACCGGTCACAAGCTTTTTAAGCTCCTCATCCACAGGTTCTTTTACACCTGTTTGTCTAAGTACTCCTCCAAGATATTTATTGGCCATGACAATGGTCCTGTTTACGAGATTTCCCAGAGTGTTGGCAAGCTCCGAATCATATCTTTCCAGCATAAGATCCCAGGATATCACGCCGTCATTTTCAAAGGGCATTTCATGAAGACAAAAATATCTTACCGCATCCACTCCGAATATATCCACAAGATCATCTGCATATATAACATTTCCTTTGGATTTGCTCATCTTACCCTCATTGGTAAGAAGCCAGGGATGTCCGAATACCTGCTTTGGCAAAGGAAGATCAAGGGACATAAGCATGATAGGCCAGTAAATAGTGTGAAATCTTAAAATATCTTTTCCGATAAGATGAAGATCTGCAGGCCAATACTTTTCAAAGGCAGGATCCGAATGACCGTCTGCATCATATCCCAGTCCGGTTATATAGTTGGAAAGCGCATCGATCCATACGTATACAACATGTCCGGGATCAAAATCCACGGGTATACCCCAAGAAAAAGATGTCCTTGATACGCAAAGATCCTGCAGTCCCGGTTTAAGGAAGTTATTTACCATTTCATTTTTACGCGATTCGGGCTGAATAAACCCGGGATGTGTCTCAATATGCTCCATAAGCCTGTCCGCATATTTGCTCATTTTGAAAAAGTAAGCCTCTTCTTTTTCCGGGCTTACCTTTCCGCCGCAATCAGGGCAACATCCGTTATCAAGCTGGGATTCGGTAAAAAACGATTCACAGGCGGTACAATACATCCCTTCATATGAGCCTTTATAAATGTCTCCCTTATCGTACATTTTACGAAACATTTTTTGAATCTGTATCTTATGATCTTCGTCCGTAGTTCTGATAAATCTGTCATAAGATGCATTCATCAGATCATATATACCTTTTATCTGAGCCGAAATGCTGTCCACAAAGGCTTTGGGCTCAACTCCTGCTTTCATGGCCTTGCCTTCGATCTTCTGACCATGCTCATCCGTACCGGTCTGAAGCCTCACATCGAAGCCCTGCAGTCTCTTAAATCTGGCAATGCTGTCCGCAAGGATGATCTCATATGTATTTCCTATGTGTGGCTTTCCGGATGCATATGCTATAGCCGTCGTGATATAATATTTTTTATTTTCCTGTGACATATCTGCTCCTTGTCATCTTTTCCCGAATTTTTTATCAACATAATATAGAATAAGATCCACCACCCCGTCTATACCTATATCTGCCGTACTGGCACAAAGATCGTAACTGGAAGAAGAACCCCATTTCTTATCCGAGTAATAATCATAATAGCTGGATCTTTTTTTATCTGTTTTTATAATATGTGCCTCTGCCTTTTTCTCACTGAGGTCACAACGTTTCATGATAGTCTGTATCCTGTTTTCCATAGGCGCCGTAACAAACACGCTTACACAGTTGGGATTGTCTTCAAGTGCATAGTCCGCACACCTTCCCACAATAACACAAGACTCCTCTTCGGCAAGCTTTCTGATGGTATCGAACTGCGCAAGAAAAATGCGCTGATTTATGGGCATATCGCTGTAAGCATCACTGTAACCGAATGAATATGTGTCCATAACCATGGAATAAAGCAGGCTTCCTGCCGGTTTTTCGTCCTGTTTATCGAATAACTCTTCAGCAAGACCGCTGTTTTTTGCAGCCAGCTCAAGAAGCTCTTTATCATAACATCTTACGCCCATCTTTTCAGCAAGACGTCTTCCCACTTCATGACCGCCGCTTCCGTACTGACGTCCTATGGTTATAACTACTTTCTCGTTCATTTCACTTACCTCCTGTCCTTTTAATATATCTTAATCTTATACCATTTTTCTAAAGTTTTCTCAAGAATTGAAGGGCATTGGAAAAATCTTCAGGCAACGGAGCTTCAAATTCCATATACTCCCCGGTAGAAGGATGTACAAAACCGAGTATACCTGCATGAAGAAGCTGTCCCTGTGTTTTAAAAGGCATCTTTGCCGAAGAATAAACCGGATCTCCTATTACAGGGTGACCGATATATTTCATGTGTACCCTGATCTGATGGGTACGTCCCGTCTCAAGGACACATTCTATATATGAATACCTTCCAAGTTCTTCAATAACCCTGTAATGCGTCACTGCCCTGCGGCCGTTTTTTTCATCTACCGCCATCTTCTTTCTGTCATTTTTGCTTCTTGCTATGGGCTTATCCACTGTCCCTTCCGGTTCGCTGAATGAATTGAACACAAGCGCTTTGTATCTCCTTGTCATGCTGTGCTCTTCCAGCTGAGCCGCCAGTTTTATATGTGAAGTATTGTTTTTGGCACAAACAAGAAGTCCTGATGTATCTCTGTCTATACGATGGACTATACCGGGACGTGTAAGCCCGTTTATATCCGAAACCTGACCATTTTCGTGAAAAAGCAGGGCATTTACAAGAGTTCCCCCGTTATGGCCGGGAGCCGGATGAACCACCATGCCTCTAGGCTTATTTATCACCACTACATCATCATCTTCATAGACTATATCCAGGGGAATATCTTCGGGAACCGCATCTGTAAGACCATTTTGTAATTTTATGGATACGCTTATTATATCCTTCGGTTTTACTTTATAATTTACCTTTGTGCTCTGCCCGTTGACTAATACCTGACCATCCTTTATGTGCTTTTGTATCAGACTTCTGGAAATATCGGGCAAAAAACCTGAGATACAAACATCCACACGTTTCCCGGCATCTTCATCCGAAACCGTGATCTCAGACGATATAATATCTTCTTCATCCAATGATCCATAATACTCCGGCAACTCAAGTTCATCCATGGGTTATGACTTCTCCTTTCCGGACTTTAACTGCTCGTAATCCTTCTCCCGATACACAAAAATGATAAGAATGACCAGAAGACTTATCGCGCATGTAACACACACATCGGCAACATTAAAAATGGGAAAATTGATAGCCTTCACATATATAAAGTCTCTTACATACTTAAGTCCCACCCGGTCTATAAGATTTCCTATCCCGCCTGCAAACAACTGGGCAGCAAAGGCGATCAACGGATAAAACCTTTTTTTATACGGCAATCTCACCATAAAAAATATAACTGCAGTAAGAATGGCGCATGTCAGGATAATAAAAAATATACCTGCTCCCTGCATCATTCCCCATGCCATACCACGGTTTTCAAGATACCTGAACTCCAAAACACCGGGAATGATAACGAATGGATCTTTCCCTTTCAGAAAATGCGCCGCAGCTATTTTTGTTATCTGATCAGCCGCAACCAATATGGCAGACACAATAAAAAAGACTATGAATTTTACAGTACTTTTCATAACAAAACCTCATCGAGAGCACGGCTCATCTCGTCCTCAGTTACATCTTTTTTTATTACCGCCTCTCCGGGCTTTTCAAGGAGGATAAATTTTATAACGCCGGCTTCCATTTTTTTATCAGATCTTGCAGTACTTATGATCTCTTCTTTACTGAGACCGGACACGCTTAATGTATATCCGAAACAGTCAAACAAGTCCAAAATCCGTTTATATTCTTTACCTGAGATCTCTCCTCTTTCTTTGGACATGAAAAGAGCCGCTTTCATCCCAAGCACGACACATTCACCATGGAAATATGAAAAGTTTGCACATTTTTCTATGGCATGCCCGAGGGTATGACCGAAATTCAACAATGCACGCTCCCCCTTTTCTTTGGGGTCGTTTTCCACAACATTTCTTTTTATAAGGCAGGCTCTGTAGATCATTTCTTCAAGGGTTTTATTGTCACGGTTTGAAATCTTTTCTTTAGAGGCTTCTATCCACTCAAAAAAATCAAAATCCTTTATAAGAGCCGCCTTTATAACCTCACCGAGACCGGACAAAAACTGTCTGTTGTCAAGGGTCTTTAAAGTGTCCATGTTCATATAGACCAGACGAGGCTGATGAAAGGCTCCCACCATATTTTTAAAACCTCTGAAGTCAACTCCTGTTTTTCCGCCTATGCTGGAATCGGTCTGGGCCAGGAGTGTGGTGGGTATCTGGATGAAATCAACACCTCTGAGATAAGTGGCGGCCGCAAATCCTGTAAGATCTCCCACTACGCCGCCACCCAGGGCGATCAGGATGTCCCTGCGTTCAAATTTGTTTTTTATCAGAAATTCGTAAAGATCCTGAACCGTATCAAGATCTTTGTTTTCTTCACCTGCATCAAACACAAAAGTATAGCAGTCATTTCCCAAAGACCTGACTGCTTCTTCTATATTTTCAGAATATAACCCGGATACGTTGGAATCTGTTATCACCGCCGCCTTTTTCTTTTCAGATAAAAACGGTTTCAGAAGCTGGGTAAGCTCCTGAAACCCGTCGGTGATCCTGATATCATAATTTAACGTACCGGTAACATCTACCGTAATCGTTTTTGACATAATGACCTCTATGATAAATGATCAAAATTGAAAATTGCCGTTTAAGGAACCAAGATCCACGCCTGAGCCGAGAACATCCTGAAAATCCCCTGAAATAGTCACACTTGATGGTGTAACAAGAAAAATATAATTGGTGATCTTTTGAAGATTGCCACGCATCGCATAACATGATCCTGCTGTATAATCTATAATATGCTGTGCGATGTCGGGACTTATCCCTTCAAGATTGAGTACGACCGCTCTTCCCGAAAGGAGAGTATCGGTAATCTCACTTCCATCCTCCATAGAATTGGGACGAATAACTACTACTTCCATTTTTTTAGAACCTCCTGCAGCCCGAAGGGGAACAACGTTTTTAGTTTCAGTACGCGGCTGTGATACCTGACGTGTATAGCTTCTTTCAGGCTGCACTTCTGCGGTCTTTTTTTCATAGGATCTTTCATATTCAAAATCAGATATATCATCATCTGTATCATCATAATCATATGAACGATCGTCGAAATCATCTTCAGAGTAATCATCATTTAATTCTCTGGTCTTGCTTTTCTTAAAAGGATTAAATAACCCTCTCTTTTCACCTGTATGTCTTGTTTTGGCAGATGTCTCACGTTCCGTAAAACGTCTTTCGGAACTTCCAGGTTCTTCCTTCCGGTCAAATTCTTCCTCTAAATATCCATCTTCTTCAATGTAATCATCTTCATCGGATTCTCTGAATAAACTTGTCAGTCCGTCAAATACCTTCATCTTAAACCTCCGTAATTTCTTTCACCAAATACAGCGGTACCGACTCTCACAAGAGTTGCTCCTTCCTCTATGGCAACTTTGTAATCGGCTGTCATACCCATTGATAATGTATCCATTAGTACATTATCAATGTTTTTTTTCATAATGTCAACTGACAAATCTTTCATACTTCTGAAAATATTACGGTTTTTTTCTGCGTCCTCCACAAAAGGTGCACTGGTCATAAGTCCTCTGAGCCGTATGCCCTTCATTTCAGAAACAGCGATGGCAAAGTCAGTCGCTTCATCAGGTCTGAGACCGAACTTGCTCTCCTCTCCTGCCATATTTACCTGTGCAAGGATATCCGTCACTTTTCCAAGCTTTAATGATCTTTCACTGATCTCCAGTGCCAGCCTCCGGGAATCCACAGAATGGATCATATCCACCCGTCCGACAATGTATTTCACCTTGTTTCTCTGAAGATGGCCGATCATATGCCACTTTATGTCATCCGGCAGCTCTTCCATCTTTTCGGCCAGCTCCTGTACATAGTTTTCACCAAAAAACCTTATGCCGGCATCATAAGCCTCCAGGATATCTTCAATTGGCTTCATTTTGCTTACAGCCACGAGAGTGACTTCCGAAACATCTCTTCCTGCCTTCAGGCATGCTTCTTTTATGTTGTTTTTTACATTTGTCAGATTCTCAGCGATCATTTGATTTTTCCTTTTTTATTTAAGATAAATATCTCATCAATATATAACTTCATTTTCTTCATGACCGGCAGCCTGAAGAAGTATACGGTCGTATATGGAAAGACCTGTCTGACTTTCCCTGACCAGACTGTATTCTTTGCTGGACTGTATGATCTCCACAGGATAGAAATCCGTATATCCCGCGTTCACACAAAACACCCCGTCAACCATACCGGTCTTTTTTACCGTATATCTGTCATCTGAATCCGGTCTGACCAAAACCGTCCCCTCGGAAATACTGTCTTTATTTATAAAGCATTCCCCATCCTTTTTGGCGGAAACTGATATTTCTTGAAAATTCACATTATTTCCTGTCTGAACCATAAATCCGGTTTTGTTTGAGTTGCCGCCTTTCGTCAGATACTCTTCAGGTACGCTGTAATACTCCTTAGCCACAATGGCTGTATTGGGTACCTGTAAACCTGTATCGGATGATGATGACAACTCTATATCCGTTATCCTGTCATAGGAATAAAGCATTACATATTTATTCAGTGTGATCTTACCGTATTTTACTCCGCCTTTATCTATCAGCTCAAAATTGCCACGTACGGGAGTATCTGTTTTTTTAAGATCAACATATACCACGCTTTTGTCTTTTAATCCGTACTGTGAAATATCGTTTTCATTTAGCCTTACGTAAATATTCCAAATATCACTTGTTATAATCTTATATCCGTTTTCGCTGTCTTTTTTTTCTTTTCCCTTTTCAAAAAGTTCAACACTTATGTCTTCTTCTTTTAGACCCTCATAGCCGTCAGTATAATAAACTATATATCCCGGCGTCTGAGACTCAACCGTACCTGAAGGGAATCTTCCGCTATCTTTTGCAGCTGCATTTACAGCTATGGTTTTAATACCGGAGCTTACATCATATAATCCTTTAAAACTGTTAATATCATAATCCGTACGATATGCACGTACCAGATCAGTGATATTTGTTTTATCTTCGCCATCCAGAATAACATCTGTAAATCCGGCTGAAGACTCCCGGGAATTGTCTGTATAGTATATGGGATCTCCCACCTTGACTTTGGCTCCGGGAAGTTTAAGATAAACGCTTTTCCCGGCTTCTTTTTCCTTTCCCGGTTCCTCCTCACGAAGAATGATACCCGGGACATCTAAGGACTGAACCACCTTTCCGGATGTAACTTCATATATCTTTACATCTTTTTTAAAAAGAAATGTGATCAGAAAAAATATAATATAAACCATGATCAAACCGAAAATAATTATTGCTATTCCCGGTCGTCCCGAATACTTTTTTTCAGCCACTCTGTCGTCTTCCCCTTCTGTTATCTCTGTATTCTTTAACATCTACAAAATCATATGAGTAAATGTCTTTTTCTTTATACGGTTCTCTTTGCAAACTGATATTCAAAACTATACCAATGGCTGTATAAAGTGCCACGAGCGAACTGACACCGTAACTAAAAAACGGTAATGCAAGTCCGGTATTGGGTAAAAGTCTGGTAACAACCCCCACATTAAACAATGTCTGCAATCCCACATGTGCAGCAATACCCATAGCCACCAGGCGTCCTGCCTTATTTCTCGTTCTCCTGGCCACGAGTATGCATTCAAATACAATGGCTGCAAGAAGCCCCAAAGCAACAATACATCCCACAAATCCAAGCTGCTCACCAAGAGCCGCAAAAATAAAGTCTGTATGGGCTTCAGGAATGAAATCGGCATTCAAAAGAGAAGTGGGATCATCTGTATTCAGACCTTTTCCGGTAAGACCGCCGGAACCTATGGCCTGTACCGCGTTATTTTGCTGATACACGCTGTCATCATAGTTTTCCGGGTCAAAAAACGCCATCACTCTGAGCCACTGATAAGGTTTAAGAAGCTTCTGCTGAGGGTTCTGTATATATATCAAAAGAACAACTGCCAAAGGAACAACTACCGCCAGTACCTTTCCTAGCTTCTTATACGGCAGATCCGCACAAAAGAACACCACAAACAAAATAAGGAAAAGCAGTATTGTCTGTGACAGGTCAGGTTCAACAACCAGTAAAACCAGCGGAAGTAAAAGTACCAAAGCCATAAAGATAAGGAATCTCCATGTATTGATCTTTGACTTATTCATCACAAGTACCTGCGACAGAAAAAGAACAAGAAGAATCTTCGCTAACTCCGATGGCTGCAGCCTGATGGACCCGAGAGGTATCCATCGTTTGGCTCCTCCTACCGTTGCTCCCACGACCAGAACAGTCACCAGAAGTATAATGGCAAGAATATACCATAACCTGTAATGTTTCAGTATCCTGTTGTAATCAATAAAAGAAACTATGATCATCCATGCCAGGGAACCGATAAGACCCAGCGCCTGCTTCACCGTAAATGAAGAATCAGCACTGTTTATTATCACCAGACCGAATACTGAAGCAATGACCACAAAAGCCAAAAGTCTGTAATTGTAAAAACGCATAGAATATTTTTTAAACATATCTCTCAATCCGTGTCGTTTTTATTTTTATATTCGTCAAAATAGTATTTGTAGAAAACAGCTGCCATTTCGGTATTGTAAATGGAATTATACCCGAAAGGCACCTCAATGGACAGAGTGATCTCCGGATCATCATAAGGTGCATAAGACACATATGTCGCGTTATCCGGTTCATAAAGGCTCGGCTGGGACGTACCGGTCTTACATGCAATGCCATAGGGATCATTTTGAAGAGCATCATAAGTATCTGTAGCAAGAAGCATGCCGTATTTAACCGTAGCCCAGTGTTCTTCATCCACATCATCCATAGTACTGGCTATAACCGGCTTGCTTTCCGTCAATATATTTCCGTCATTATCTGTTGTTTTCAATATAAGATTGCTGTTATAGCATTTTCCGTTTGTAACGATCGTTGAAACATATCTTGAAATATTTACACAACTGAATGATGCGGTACCCTGTCCTATTGCCGAAGCAATTGCATTTGTATCCGAAACATGAGGTTCCGCCTGTGCCACCTCTATACCGGAGTCTGTGGCAAGTCCCAGACGCTTGGCATAGTCTGCCAAAACCTCTGTACCGTAATCGCTGTCGTAAACTCCGTCTCTGGAAGATGCCAGACGATTGCCCATGGTATAAAAGAAGACATTACATGAATCCCTTATGGCCGTAGACATGACTTCGGTTCCGTGACCATCCGGGAACACCCAGCATTTGGGACTCGGTGATACATCAGTATATACACCGGTGCAGTAAACATCACTCTCACTATCAGCAACCCCCGTATCCAACGCTGCAATAGATGTACAAAGCTTAAAAATAGATCCCGGGGCACATTGCGCCTGTGTAGCCCAGTTCAGCATAGGGCTTGAAGCATTATACTGCAAGGTATTGAAATATCTTGTATCCATATCTCCCGTTATCCTGTTGTTGTCATAACCGGGATATGACACCATGGCCAGGAGCTGTCCCGTATAAGGATCGGTAATAATACCTCCTCCGGAGCTGGGATGTACACCCAGCTCTCCCGGGGTAAGCACCTTGCTTCTTAACGCAGCGGCAATAAATTCCTGACCCGAAATAGAACCGCTGCTTAAGAGTTCATAAAGCTCACCTTCTTTTTTAAGATACCCTTGATCATACAGCAGTCTGCACATCAAGACTCCGTTGATCGATTTATCTTCAATAAGGAACTTGTACACATACAGGGAAAATGTCCTGTCAGAACGTACCATGTCACCTGTATATACCACCAGGGCGTCATAGATATCGTTCATGTCATTATACTGTTCTTTAGAAAAAGGTGTAATGTCCAGCCATCCCTTGGCGATCATATGATTAAGTAAATCCTTAAACTTAACCTTTCCGCCGGAATTCCACTCTTCTACCAGATCATCATTTTGATCCACAAGGTCAGTTCTTATGATCCCCTTTGTTATAAGCGCTTCATAAGCTCTCCAGACATATTCCTTCTGGGAATCGGAAAGTTCTTCATATATGGTTCCCTCTCCGGACATCTCATTTAACAGCCACTGTACAACCTCATTCAATCTCGGAGCGTATATTTCGTTTATCTGTTTTTCAAGATCACTGGTGGGATTTTGAAGTGATGACAAAGATATAATGTTGTTTTTCAACAGTGCCTGATATACCTCAGGCATCATAATATAGATCTGGTCCAGTACTCCGCCTTCTTTATAGGTGAATTTCTCACCTTCCGTCCGGAGATGCTCAATAATTATATCGGTAAGTTTGTTTTCTATGATATCATATAGCTTTTTCTGAAGATCAGAGTCAATGGTCAGATATACGTCATTTCCCGCTTTAGAGTCTGTGGATGAAAGCACATTGGTTACATGTCCCACTGTATCCAGTGAAACTCTTTTTTGCCCCTTGGTTCCGGCAAGAACAGATTCAAGCGCTTCTTCCACGCCGCCCTTACCTACAAAATCACTTGCCTCGTATGAATCATCCTTTTGCTTTAACTGCTCCAGCTGCGCACTGCTGATATGTCCGGTGTATCCCATTATACCGGCAAAATATTTTGCATCGTTGTATCTTCTTACATAATTTTCATCTACTGTGACACCAACAAGCTTTCCCGACTCTTCAAGTATGGCCGCCATGGCATCCTCGGATATCTCGTTTGCTATTGTAAAGCTTCTGTATCTTGAATAAGAGTTGGCCGTCATATTTACCCTAAGATACATAAGCTCAATGATATCCTCATCAGATACACCCTCGTCATTTATCTGATAATTTTCTTTCATAATGGCAGCAAGTTCCGGCGCTGTAAGCTCCTTTTGTTCCTGGGTAAGCTCATCTACGGATGCTACTCCGAGACAATCTCTGATAAATGCTGTAAGCTGGTCTCCTTCTACCTTGTAATAATATCCCCTGCCTTTTTCATATCCGAGATTGAAGTCGTTGGAATAGGATACGTTGTATTCTTTAAGAATACTCAGCGTTTTTAAAACTGTATCATTTATAGTTGCGTTCTTTTCATTTTTATCTGAATACAATCCGCTGTCACTAATATTTACAGCGTAAGTAAGCTCATCATAAGCCAGAAGATTCCCGTTTCTGTCAAAAATCCGTCCCCGTGCAGCCGGTGTGCTCATGTCTCTTTCCATGGAAGTGGAAAGATCAGCCTTATACTCAGAACCGTGTATGATCTGGATCCTGAACAGATGCACCACCAAAATGGAAAACAAAACGGCAAATGCAACTGCTATTATGATTATCCTATGCTTAAAAATATAAGCCAAACGTTCAAGAATAGGTTTCATCCGAATCCTTCACCTTCCTTTTTTTGCTGTCCAGATGCCTGTTTAAGATCTGAACAGGCTTATAGAGAGCCAGCACAAGCAACACCGTATATACCATCTCCGGCAATATAATACGTGCCACAAAAAACGGTGTTATAAGTCTGCCCTGAAGAAGAAAATTTCCTATATAGATCAAAAACTCATAAGAAAATGTACTTATCGCTGTAATAATAAGGGGTACAACAAAGCTGTTTTCTTCGTAGTTGTTGTAAAACATCCCGCTTATATAACCGATAATAACAAAAATAAGGGCACTGAAGCCTAAAAGATCCGAGAAAAACAGATCGTAAAGTATACCGGCGCAAAAGCCCACAAATATACCCTCTTTTCTACCCTTAAGGTAACCAAATAAAACAGGAAGGATGATCATAAAGTTCGGCATGATCCCGCCTATCCTTATGACTCTTCCCAAACTGACCTGTAAAAGGTAAAAAAGAAGGATTATTCCGATTTCACATAGCTTTCTTTTCATGTCAGATCAAGTCTCCCCGGACTCCTGCGTTTCACCCTCTTCACCTTCTTTTTGTGTTTCGGGATTATCAAATTCTTTAAGCTGGGTGATCACAAGAACCTTTTGAAGATGCTCAAAATCCACTGCAGGCACAAGATGTCCCGACTTTGTCAGTCCGTTGCCATCCTGCTTTACATCTTTTGCATATCCTATAAGTATACCCTGAAGATATTTGCTGCTGATAGCCGATGTAACAATACTGTCACCGTCATTTATATTGGCATCTTGTTTTATCCTTTCAAGTGAAACGAAGCCCCCGTCCATCATGGATATATCTCCCCTTACGGTACAATGATCACCTGTAGCTTCATCCATGGCACTTACAAAAGAATTGTCTCCTATCACCGTAGAAACTATCGAATAATTGGCATGCACTTCACTTATCATACCGACGAGCCCCTCATCTGACACCACATTCATATCAGGCTTAATGCCGTTATTACTTCCTTTATCTATGACAAAAGACGTATTCCAGTTTTGAGAAGTGGTGCCTATAATAGTCGCTCCTGTTTTGGGATAAGAACTGTATTTTTTATCGATCTCATATAGTTTTTTAAGAGAGTCCAAATCCTTGGTATCGTGCTTTAGCTGCTTATTTTCTTCCTCCAAAAGGGCTATTGTATCTTTAAGTTCCCTGTTTTCCTCCTGAAGGTCTTCTATGTTTCTTTTTTCATTCTCTCTGTTTACAACACCTATACCGATACCGTTCATACCTCTCTGAATAGGTATTATTACTTGTGAAACAGCACCACGTAAAGGCGTTACAAGTCTGTCGGAAAAAAAAGAAACAACAATAAGCAGCGCACAAAACGCTGCTACTATCGCCAGTATTTTACCCGGAGTAAAAAATTTTTTAACTCTGTTACTCATATCAGTCTAATACCCTGTCCTCCGGCACATATGCCAGTCTTTCAAGCTGGGGAACCCTGGTAATATGGTTAAGTCCCCTGACTATACTTTCCTGAGGATTATCAACTACATTTACATTTAACTCGGTTTCACTTTTAAAGGCATCTTTAAGCCCCTTTATACCGGCACATCCTCCTGTAAGGAATATACCGTTGCCTATAATGTCTTCTGATAGCTCAGGGGGTGTCTGCTCCAGTATGGTCCGCATCTTGTCCATAATGGTGAACAAGGGATCAGCGATCGCAGAACATATGACCCTGGATGAAATATTGCAGCTGACGGGAAGTCCCGAAAGCACATTGCGGCCAAAGGCCGGAAATTTTTCTTCAACCTTCGGAACCGCGCTGCCAAGCTCTATTTTTAGTTTTTCAGCAGTTTTTTTACCTATGAGGAGATTGTATTCCTTCCTGACAGCCTGGATGATATTGTCGTCCATTTTTGAACCGCCGGTCTTAACTGATCTGCTTATAACAATACCACCTGCAGACAACACCGATATCTCACATGTGTCTGCGCCAATGTTCACCACCATAATACCCTTGTTTTGTGTTACATCAAGTCCCGCTCCGACTGCATCGGCTACCGGCTTATCCACTACAAGCACATTTCTCATTTTTATTTTGGCCCTGACAACCAGCTCGTAAAATGCTCTTTTTTCTACTTCCGTAACATCTGTCGGCACAGCTATATAAAAATCACATGCACCCGCAGGTTTTTTACCGCCGTTTATTTTTTTAAAAAACCCGTAAAACAGACTTTGCATATTCTCGATATCGGCGATCACTCCACTGCTGACGGGAAAAGAAACCTCTATTCCCGCGGGTGCTTTTTCGAACATTTCATAAGCCTGGTCACCTATGGCACATACTTCTTTTTTAGTCGTGGCGATAACATTCTTTTCATTTAGAATCTTATCGCCGAAACACATTTTATAGTTTCCGGACCCTATATCAAGACCGTAAATCTTTTGAGCCACTTTAGCTTCCTTTCATCTGGTCATTTCAGGAGTTTTTCTTCTCTGAAACTTTTATAAATGTTGTTGCCTATAATTATATGATCCAACAGACTTACTCCCACAAGATCAGCCGCCTTTTTTATCTTGTCAGTCACAAGTATATCCATGGTGCTTGGCGTCGGATCCCCGCTCGGATGATTATGTAAAAGCACAAAGGAAACTGCCCTGTATCTTATGGCTTCTATCAGTACATCCCGCGGAGTAAGTACTGAAGAATTCACATTTCCTACGGATAATACCTTATCTTCTATCAGTGCGCATTTACTGTCAAGAAATGCACCTATGACTTTTTCATTTTCAAGATGCATAAGATCCCGCATATAATAATCCGCAATGGTCTCCGGTCTGGAAAAATCCAGGCGTTCCTTAAATGTGCTTTTTGCGATCCTGCGTCCAAGTTCTCTTACGCAACAAATCTGGACCGCTTTTACCCTGCCTACTCCCTTTATCCTCACAAGCTCCTGAATAGTTAGCCCAAAAAGCCCCGGAAGCCCTTTCTTTACCTTACATGAATCAAGTATCCTTCCTGACAATTCGGTTGCATTCATACCGGATGTACCTGTACGAAGTACCGCGGCAAGAAGCTGTGCATCTGTAAGCGCCTCTGCCCCTTTATCCATAACTATCTCATATGGTCCCGGGTTGTGGCGGGAATAAGTTCTGTTATAAATATTATTATCCATAAAAATCCTTTCCGAATAAAGGATAGCAGCCAAAATTCGAAAAAAGATTGCTTATGATTATATCACAGGGCTGTGTATATATCCACAACCTTAAGAATTCTTTATAAGAAATTCATTTTTTTATACGGAAAAAACACAGCGGGTTTTACAGCTCCACCAAACCTTTTTCATACAGGCACTGCAGGCTTTTTATCATTCCGAGCTTTGCATGTGGCCATGTAAGCCCTCCCTGGAAGAAAACATTATACGGCGGGCGAAGCGGTCCGTCAGCAGAAAGTTCTATGGATGACCCCTGAACAAATGCCCCTGCTGCCATTACAACTTCAGAATCATATCCGGGCATCGCATCCGCTACAGGCTTCACAAAACTGTCAACGGGAGCTGCCGCCTGTATTCCCTCACAAAATGCCAGGAGCCTTTCGGACGTCCCAAGCTCTACCGCCTGTATGATATCCGTCCTTTCATCTTTGCCTCCGGGTACAGTCTTAAATCCCAGTCTGCCATATAACTCTGCGGCAAAAACAGCACCTTTAAGTGCGCCGGAAACTACTGTAGGTGCCAAAAAAAGTCCCTGGTACATCAAAGGATTTACTCCGAGTGTTGCTCCGACTTCCTTTCCCAGCCCCGGAGATGTAAGTCTGTATGCAGCATTTTCCACATATTCTTTTTTTCCTGCTATGTACCCTCCGCAGGGAGCAAGGCCTCCTCCGGGATTTTTTATAAGAGATCCGACCACCATATCCGCACCAAGTTCGCTGGGTTCTTTCTTTTCAACAAACTCTCCGTAGCAGTTATCAACCATACATATAACATCCGGTTTTATCCCTTTGATAAAGGCGATCAGCTCACCTATATCTTTCACGGAAAAGCTCGGCCTTGAATCATAGCCTTTTGAGCGTTGGATAGAAACCAGACGAGTTTTATCATTTATGCTTCTTTTTACTGCTTCATAATCAAAAGTCCCGTCATCTTTGAGCTCCGCCTGTCTGTAGCTTATCCCGTATTCCTTAAGACTCCCGGAAGACGGCCTTATCCCTATTATCTCATCCATTGTGTCATAAAGTCTGCCTGCCGGAGACAACAGCTCATCTCCCGGTCTTAAATTGCCGGACAGGGCAACGTTTATCGCATGGGTTCCGCTGACGATCTGGGGACGGACAAGCGCATCCTCAGTCTTAAATACTCCGGCATATACTTTTTCCAGAGAGTCTCTTCCCGCATCAGCATATCCGTATCCTGTACTTCCGTGAAGATGTGCTTCGGAAATATTTTCTGCCTGCATGGCTGATAAAACCTTAAGCTGATTGTATTCGGCCGTATTGTCTATATCATTAAATCTCTCCTTCAACCCATCCAAAATATCAGATGCAAAATCTAAAACCTTTTTATCTATACCAAAACAGTCTAAATAAATATTATCCATCTTTAAGACTAATCCTTTCCCGGCTTTTTTCATCAATAACATCAAGCATATGCTCTAATATAACTTCCTTGTCATATCCATATTTTTCTATATCTACAAAAACAGCATCCTTTTCACGCTTAAACCATGTGATCTGACGTTTTGCAAAATGTCTGGTCTCCTGCTTGATCTTATCCACAGCTGCATCATAATCCGTATCTCCCAGAATATGATCAACCATCTGTGCATAGCCTATGGCCTGCAGACCCGGTGAATTTCTGTCATATCCTGCATCCAGAAGCTTCCTTACTTCCTCTTCAAGTCCGTCCCGAAGCATTTTTTCCACCCTGTCATTTATCCTGTCATATAATTTTTTTCTGTCGTCATTCAGTACAAAATAAACAAAATCATATTCAGGCTCTTTCCCGGCCTCTCTTTCGTTATGTTCGGAAATGGGCGTTCCTGTCATTGCATAAAATTCCAGAGCTCTTATAACTCTTTTCACATTGTTCTCATGAATTATCTCAGCACTTTTTTCATCCTTCGATCTGAGAAGCCTGTACAACGCTTCTTTTCCGTCATTGCAACCGTCAAATACTTTTAATGACATTTCACGGTGCATATCAAAATACTTCTGTGCAAATCCGATAAAATCACGTTCATCTCCGGTTGTTGCGATGTCTGACGCCTTATTTCTGAACTCAGGATCTTCTCCCGATTTTTCATCAAAATCCACATCTTTTAACAGAGCCTGTATGTAAAATGCAGTACCTCCGGCAACTATCGGGATCCTGTTTTCGCTGTATATTATATCCAGCGCTTCCTTTGATCTTTTTACAAACTCACTCACATTAAAGGGTTCATCAGGAGTAAGTATATCTATCAGGAAATGTTCTATCCCGCATCTTTCGCATTCCGGCAGCTTGGCGGAGCCTATATCCTGCCCTTTATAAACCTGTACCGAATCGGCACTTATTATGCTTCCGGAAAGCTTTTTCGCAAGCATGATACTCAGGTCGCTTTTTCCCGTAGCCGTAGCACCTGATACAATAATGATCTTCTTTTTTTTATTATCATCTGTCATACGATTCTCTTAAATTTTTTCTCTATATCATATTTACTCATAGCCACAAGAGTAGGTCTTCCATGGGGACAATTATACGGATTTTCGGCTTTCATCATTTCTTCCAACAGTTCCAGTGCCTCGGATGTGCTTATCCTGTCATTTCCTTTTATAGCTGCTTTACATGACATAGACGCGAGTTTCTCCACAATGAGCTGCGGCGTATCGGACCTGATTATACATGTATCACGTCCTGAAGAAATACCGTCCAGTACATCTGTGATCATCTGTCTGTAATCCATGGAGGGCAATCCCGCCGGCACCCCTGTCACCTTAATGGCATTGTCGCCGAAAGCTTCCACCTCATAACCCAGGATCTTAAATGAATCATAAAGGTCACTGTTTTCACCTAATAAGGCTGCTGTTGCAGGACTCATATCTATTACCTGCGGGACAGTCAGATACTGGGTCTGTGGATCCTTATCCTTCATGCGTTTCATTATACGTTCATACAAGACCTTTTCATGGGCAGCATGCTGGTCCATCATATAAAAGGTATCTCCTGACTCTATAAGCCAGTATGTAGAAAAAAGCTGGCCTATCAGTCTGAATGTATTTATTTTTTCAATTCCCGGAAGCTCCTCCTGACTGAACTCTTCTTTTTTTTCCGAAATCACCGGTTCCGGTATTTTTTCTTTTTCTTCAACAACAGTTTCCTCTTTGTAAATGCCGTCTTTTAAGAATCTCTTCTCTTTTTCAGGCATATCAGGCATATCAGGCATATATGTACTCTGTTCTTCAAAAAAAGCATCTTCCACAAACGACTTATTTTCTGTTTCCGGTTCAGACATCACCATGTTGCTTTCATCCGGCAAGTAAACAGGTGCAATATAAGACACCTTTTCTTTCGGGTGATTCACCGGGTGGTTCACCGTATGTTTTACAGCCTCTTCCTCACAGGAAGTTTCCTGCTCTTCTACACTTTCCGGTTTAACATCGGGGATCACATTTCTTCCTTCTATAGCCTCTCTTATGGACTTTCGCACAAAATCACATACCTCTTCAGAGGCTGTAAGCCGGAACTCTCTTTTTGTGGGATGTACATTTACATCCAGCATTCCCGGATCAATTATAAAATTCAACGCTGTAAAAGGATAATCATGCAGCATGATATAACCTTTAAATGCATCCTCTATTGCCTTGGTCAGTGAGTCATT
>CAMOUW010000028.1 GCA_946626755.1 uncultured Clostridia bacterium | reverse complement strand
GAAGGAAAAGAATTGCCTGCATACAGACTTTTCGAGAGGAATCTTCCTTATTGTGATATAGATCTTGAGGAAAGAGGCTTTGATGTAGATAAGTCCAAGAAAATCCTGGAAGGAGCAGGCTATACAATTGGAGGATCTGGTTTCTATGAAAAAGACGGATCTCCATTGAACCTCAATTTGGTATATAACGGAGATAGCGCAGACAATAAGGCTTCTTGTGAATATATTCAGTCAAATCTTAAAGAGGCCGGAATAAGTGCAACCCTTGTGGAGGCGAATTCGACATCCATTTATGAAAAGAAGGCTGCAGGTGATTATGATCTTATGCTGCTGACTTCCTGGGGATGGCCTTATGACCCACAAAATACCCTTGGCGGCCTGAATAATTTCAACTCATTCGGAGCCGCTATCAAGGATATGCCTTGTGAAAAGGAAGTATTAAAAAATCTTGATATAGCTTACACCAGTACGAATGAAGATGATGTCAAGAAGGCTTATGGCGAGATTTTGAAGACTGCACATGAGGAATGTTTCTGGATTCCTTTGTCATATACTGAATTGGCTGTAATAGCACCCAAAAATCTTAAAGGAGTAGAATTTGATTATTCTTCATCAGGATTACCTGTTTACAAATATTCATTTGAATAAAATAACATTTACATTTATAGAAACTATATGATTTTGGCAGGTGTCTCTAACACTGGTAAGGGCACCTGTTTATTTGATTAACGGAGAATATCTTAAACATGAAGTATTATATTATAAAAAGATTGTTATTTTTGATTCCGATGATTTTTATAGTTACATTCATAGTTTTTCTCCTTACAGCATCGTCCGGAGAACATCAGGCGCTTGTTCTTCTGAAAGCACAAGGGCTGGAACTGGTATCAGATGAATTGATCGCAAAGACTGTTAAGGATTATGGTTTTGACCGGCCTGTTGTAATAAGATATTTTGAATGGCTTGGTAATGCATTTCTAATGAACTTTGGTACTTCGTATGTGACAAAGCGTCCCGTTTCCGATGTCGTGCTGAATGCATTTGGTTATACACTTCAACTGGGTCTGATCTCCGTAGTAGTGTCCATTACTTTTTCGCTGGCACTCGGTATACTTTGTGCTATATGGGAAGGAAGACCTTTTGATCTTGTGACACGTATAATAATGTTTATTCTTTCTTCGCTGCCTGCTTATCTGATGGGGATATTGCTTATGTGGTTCTTTTCGGTCCACTTACGGATCTTGCCAACCAGTGGGGTAGGAACGTTCCAGCACTTTATTATGCCGGTGTTTGCTTTAGCAGCTAATTACATAGGTTTTTATTCTAGAGTTGTAAGGACAAATATGCTCGAGAGTAAAAATGAAAAATACACTGTATTTCTTAAGTCGTGCGGCATAAGTAAGGGAAGTATAATCAGACACGAATTGAAAAATTCACTGCAAACGATGGTTACTGCGTTCACCATGGCTATTATCGGTATGATAGCAGGTACTTTTGTGGTGGAAAATATATTTTCATGGCCCGGACTTGGTAGGCTTTGTATTACCTCTATTTTCAGCAACGATATTCCTATCATACAGGCATATGTATTGATAATGACCGTATTTTACTGTGTATTTAATATAGCGGCTGATATAGTAAATGCAGCGATCAATCCAAGACTCAGAGGAGAGTGACTATGTTAAAAAAAGTATTAAAACATCCCGGAGTGCTGGTTTGCTTGATAATTATAGTGGCTCTTGTTGTGCTGGGGTTTATAGCACCTTTAGTTGCTCCTCATGATCCTTTAGAGGTACAGGCAAATCTTAAATATGCACCGCCGTCTCCGGGATATCCTGTTGGAAATGATTATCTGGGAAGGGATGTTTTTTCAAGACTTCTTTATGGGATCAGACCCAGTCTGCTATGGGTGCTGCTTGCCATGATAACAATAAATGTAATAGCATTAGGTCTTGCAATGCTTGCAGGATACAGAAGAAGAGGTACTGATGAGGTGATAATGAGGATATGTGACATTATGCTCTCATTTCCCTCAGAAATAATGGTACTTGCAATAGTGGGTATCATAGGAGTAGGACTCAGAAATATCCTGATAGTAATAGTTTTACTGGGGTGGCCGTGGTATACACGTGTATACAGAAGTGCTGTTATGAAATATTCAGATAAAAATTATGTGATATATTCCCGATCAATAGGGAATAGTATGGGAAATATCATGCTAAAAGAACTGCTCCCGGCAGTTTTACCTGAAGTTGCTGTTATAGCAGCCGGAAATATAGCCTCGTTGATCATGAGTATTTCATCGTATTCTTTCCTGGGATTGGGTATACAGGCTCCGGAACCGGAGTGGGGTGCCATGTTAAATCAGGCTAAAGAGTCACTAGCACTTAATCCTCAGCAGATGATCGCACCGGCGGCAGTTATAGTTGGCGTATGTATACTTTTTTCATTGTTTGCAGACAATTTGCGTAATGCGCTGGATGTAAAGCATGTTAAATCCGGCTGGAGAAGAAAGCTTGCCAGATATAAAAAACAAAAAAGAAAAGAGGCTGAGGTGAAATGAATATTCTGGATGTGAAGGATTTAAAAATATGGGATATAAGAGATGACGAAACTATAGTTGAAGGTGTTTCATTTACTGTGCCTAAAGGTAAATGTGTGGCTGTGGTTGGTGAGAGCGGAAGCGGAAAATCTATGACAATAAAATCTGTCAGTAAGATTCATGAACCATGGATAATAACAGAAGGAGATATCATCTTTGATGATAAATCTATCATTGATTACACGGAAAAAGAAATGAATACATTGAGGGGTACAAAGATATTTATTATTTTTCAAGAAACTATGAGTTCTTTTGATCCTTCCATGAAAATAAAAGCATATGTTTGTGAGATTCTTTCAACCAATCTTAAAATAACCAAGGATGAAGCGTACGACAAAATGCTGGAATCAATGAAAAAGGTAAGCCTTAAAAATCCCGAGGAGATTATGACAAAGTTTCCGCATCAGCTTTCCGGCGGGATGCTTCAAAGGATAATCATTGCGATCGCTCTGAGTCTTGAACCTGAGCTTATTATAGCCGATGAACCAACTACGGCGCTCGATAATATAACCCAATATGAAGTGGTTGATGAGTTTAGACGTTTGGTTACAGAAAACGGAATATCTATGATATTTATATCTCATGATTTGGGAGTGGTCAGAAAGCTGGCAGATGAAATTGTTGTTATGAGAAAAGGTAAGGTGGTTGAAAAGGGTACAAGTGAAGAGATTTTTTCCTCGCCTAAAAGTGAATATACAAAATATCTTATCGAAACCCGTAAAGCACTGGGTGATAATTACAGAAATCTTATGAGCGGCAAGGAGATAAAATATGCTTGAGGTTAAAGAGATTCGTAAAACATATAGAAAGCCCGGGCTTATGACAACGAAAAGAAAGCTTGTATTGGATAATGTATCCTTCGATATGAGTAAAGGCGAGTGTCTTGGTATTATAGGCGAGAGCGGAAGTGGAAAGTCCACATTGGGAAGAATGATACTTGGTGTGGAAAAACCTGATTCCGGTTGTGTATTGTTCAAAGGAAATGATGTACAGAAAAAAAGCGCAAGAAAAGGAATGGTAAGTGCAGTTTTTCAAGACTATACATCTTCTATAAGTCCTTCACGTACAGTGAGTCAGGCCATAGAAGAACCGCTGAAATTAGTTGGTGCGGATTATGATGAAAGAGTTATATATGACTTATTGGATCGTGTAGGTCTTGAGTCAAAGATAGCAGGAAGATATCAGCATGAGCTTTCCGGAGGACAGGCGCAAAGGGTATGTATAGCCAGAGCGGTTGCAACTAAACCTGAATTCATATTACTTGACGAAGCTATTTCATCGCTGGATGTTTCTATACAGGTCCAGGTACTGGATCTTCTTAAAGAACTAAAAGAAGAGATGAGCATCAGTTATCTGTTCATTACACATGATATTCAGGCGGCTGCATATATTTGTAATCGTTTGATTATTTTTAAAGAGGGACGGATAGTCGAAAAGACAGATATAAGTGATATTGGAAAAGTAAATGATGAATATTCAAAAAAATTATTTAATTCGGTTATAACTGTATGAGTTTAAAATCAGGTATTTGATACATAAGTATCGGAGTTTTATGTTTTTTATATATAGAACATTTTTATATGTTTAGAAAGGAGAATAGTTATGCTTGAAAAAATAGAACGTTCCTGGGATAAAAGCTCGGAAGGGTATGATTATCTTATCCAAAAACAGTTATCAAGCTATAAAACAGTTACATACTGGAGCAGAATGCTTGAAGTACTCATTGGTAAAAAACCTAAGAGGGTTCTTGAGATAGGATGCGGACCCGGATTTATGTCTATAATAGCAAGCAGGCTTGGATATGATGTAAAAGCTGTAGACGGATCTGAGGGGATGCTTGAGATAGCAAAAAGTAATTTTGAGAAAAACAATTGTAAAGTAGAAACTCAACTGGAGGATGCAGTCTGCCTGCCTGATGAAGAAGAAGAAACATACGATGCCATTATTTCAAGAGATGTTGTGTGGAATCTATATGATCCGGAAAAAGCGCTGAAAAGATGGAAGGAGCTTCTTAAGCCGGGGGGTAAAGTGATTTATTTTGATGGTGATTACAGGTATGCCTATAACAATAAAAGACCTGTTTGGAAGTGGTTTTCAAAGAGTCTGGGGAAAATACTCGACCGCAACACTCCGCAGCGAGAAGAAAATACTGAAGAAGAGAACAACGTTTTCTTGCAGTTAAGGCTTATAAGAAAAGCCCGGCCGGCAGAAGACAGAGATATGCTGATAAAGACTGGATTTAAAAAGATAAGAATCCTGTCTGATAAATTCAGAAATTCTCCTGTCAGCAGAGACTGGTGGACCTATGGCTATCAGGGGAAAAAATTTATAGCTGTAGCCTGGAAGTAAAAATAAGATGATTTTAGGTGCCGTTTATGGGAATAAAAATATTTTCCATGGGCGGTATTTTATTTTAGATTGTAAATGTGACATTCAAAATGGAGTCGAACAACACTGAAGATACTTCAGTAACGGAAGGCGTAAACTACTTCGATCTGAAATTTAATATCTGCACAGTTTTTAGTAATAATAAATATAAGATGCATTAAAAAGGTGATGGTAGTGATCGTCACTTTTTTTATATAATTGTAAAAAAAAATATATTGAACTTATTTGGTATAATTGATAGAATCAAGGCAACTTATATATGCTTTACATTTACATAGGAAAGGATTTTTAAGAAATGAAAAAGAAATTTAATTTTAAAGCAAAGCTTATCGGTGCAATGGCTCTTGCAGCCGGAGTTTGCGCAGTAGTGCCTGCAGCTCTCCCCCAGACTGCTATGGCAGCTGATGCTGTTTCTGCTTCAGTACCCACAGGTATGTATAAAATAGTCAGAAATATTAATGTTTATTATATAAACGAAGACGGAACCACAACATTTGGCGGTTCGGCGCCTTACACAGGATATGTTTCAAACAAAAAAATGAAGTTTACATTTCCTGAGGTAAAGGTGGCAGATCTGTTTAAAGACGGCCTCGGATACTGGAAGCCGGATGTAGAGACTATTCCTGCAGTTACAGCTACGTATGACAACCCGCCCGCTGAGGTGAACATTTACCTCAGGAAAAATGAGGAAAATTTTGTAAAGGAATCCAAGGTTGTCAAGAGAACCATCAAATATGTAAAAGTGGATCCGGATGGCAAGAGATCAGATGCAGGCGGATATGAGGACAGTGTCACATTTTACAGAACTGGTTATATTGATGCTAAGGGCAACAAGGTAATGTCTGACTGGGCAGGCGAGTATACTTTCAAAGATATTGAAGTGCCTGAAATAAAGGATTACACTCCTGACAGAGCTGTAATTAAAGGCAAAACAGTTACTCCTTCCAGTGCTGATTTTACTGAGGAAGTTGTTTATACTGTAAATGCAACTATGCCGACACCGCTGCCGCCCAATCCCGGTCCCATACCTGTACCTGCGCCGCCTCAGATTCCCGAGGGCTGGTACAGGATCCTTACAACAAAGAATAAGAATTTTTCACTTGATGTAAATGGAGCTACATCTGCTGATCTTGCTAATATCCAGATTTACAAGAAAAATGACAGCTCTGCACAGAAGTTTTACTTCAAGTATCGCGGTGCCGGATTCTATAGTATTTATACTGCATCCAGCAACAGCAACTCTGCACTGGATATAACCGGAAACGGCAAAACAGCGGGAACCAATATTATTCAGTACAGGAAGCATGACGGTGAAAACCAGGTGTGGAAGGTACAGAAGAATGATGACGGTTCCGTTACATTTATAGCAGCCAACAGCGGACTTGCCCTTGATTTTGCGGGTGCTCGCTGCCAGAACTTTACAAATGTTGCACTTTGGACCCCAAATGGTTCATATGCACAGAAATTTACGCTTGTAGCGCTGTAATACCAAGCATATATTAAGTGAAGGGGAGGTGTTTTATTATTTGAAGCACCTTCTTTTTTGATGGGAAATATAATATCAGATGTTTTAAAGGTGACAAAAGGATATTTTTAATGATATTTAATTGCTTTCAAAATATGCTATAATACCAAAGTTAAGTTTGTTCCTTCGTCTTACAAAGAATATAGGAGTAATGAAGATATGGGTTTTTTATTTGTGGCTCTTGGCGGAGCAGTAGGAGCAATGGGAAGGTATGCGATCAGTCTGATACCGTGTAAGACAACTTTTCCTACCTTGACTTTTATAACTAATATTGCCGGCGCATTGCTGATAGGTTTTATTGTCGGAGTGGCAGATAAAAGGAATGATATTTCGCCAAATACGGTACTGTTTTTAAAAACAGGGGTCTGTGGCGGGTTTACTACTTTTTCCACATTTTCACTTGAGACGTTTAATCTTTTTCAAAATAAGGATTATATCACAGGTGGTATATATGCGGCTTTAAGTGTTGTGTGCTGTATTTTTGGAATATTCTGCGGAAAAAAGCTGGCTATGCTTGTCAGAGCATGATCATTAAAAAGGACACGTCGGTGTCCTTTTTTTATGGCAAGGTATCCTTTTATTCTTATTTATCAGGGAACCTTATAACATCATTAACCTCTGCATTTACAAGAAGTTCTTTTATTTTATTTTGTTGTTCATACAGGAAGGATTGTTCTTCGCGGCAAAATTCGTATTCGTAATTAGCATAAAACTCAGCACCGGATTGCCGTGCTTTTTTTAATCTTTCAGCAACATCCGGAAGTAATACGTACTCGATGTGATCAAGATGTGATTTTAAAAGTTTATAATCGGTTTTAGTTAGTGTGAGCATATGACCTCCTATTATTGCAGTTAATTGAATGATGGTAATATGTATTTTAACACAAAGCAGAAGAGATTGTCAGATTATAATAAACAATTATAAATAAGCCGGGTAAGATAGTGATAATGATAGCTAATAAGAGTCTTTAAGGGCTCAACTTGTTATTATTTGTCAGATATTTTATGTATTGATATGATTTTGTAAAACGCCTTATTATCAAAGACTTTACTCCTTTACAGATTGTTCTTTTTGACATAAGGTGATAATATCTTTATAAATAATATTTTTATCATGGAGGAGCTGGTCTTGAATAGAAAAGGATTAATGACAACGGTAGTATCAGTGGGCGTGTTCTCTTTTATTTTAGCGGGATGCGGTGCGGGCGCCGGTACCGGAACAACAACTGCAGACATACAAAATGAAACTACATTGGAGGCTTCTGCATCTGTACAAAGCGCGACCGCATCAGAGGCATCCGCATCTGCTGCGTCAAAAGCTGATTTTGACAGCTCCAAAGCATTTGAAGTCAGAAAAAAAGATACAAATGTTGCAGCTGTTTTTATGGGAAATGATCTTCAGCCTTTAAAAAAAGCAGATGGTGAAATTTTAAAAACTGATACTGTCTGGATCTATTATGATGATATGACATTTGACCAGTTTGCAAATGTAAACGGTAAAATGGAAGGTTTCAGTGCCGGAACATATGAATTTGTAAACGGTGATGACTTTAATTATGAGGGAGAAGATGATAATAACGGAGAGATAATCATCCGGAGATATCTAAAATACCAGGACGGAAAAGGAGTTACGGATTATTCTTCAGAGCACACCTATGTACTTGAAACACTTGGCTATCATAAGGCTCATGCAGTGAAAGATAATGAGAGTAAAAAGGCTGTAAGCATTTTTGCGGCTCCCGGAAAGCAAAAGTATAACGATAAAAACGGTGAAGAAAAAATGCTTGATACCACGTGGATCTTTTATGATGACATGACATTTGAACAGTTCGTAATGAAAGATGATAATGTGGAAACCTTTAGTAAAGGTACCTATGCCTTTGAAAATGGCGGTGATTTTATTTACGAGGACGGTGAAAAGAATAACGGAAAGATCACTATAATCTGCAACAAAAGATACGAAGACGGTAAAGGACTCACCGACTATTCACCGATACATACTTTTGAATTGAATACTTTGGAGCTTGATCAGCTTTATGTTTCAGAAAAATAAATCTATTTATAGTTTAGAAAAAAACATTAAGGACATAGATCAGGCAGGGAACATCAAGCCGGACAAGGAGAAAAGCACAGAGAAGATTGACGCAGTTGTGGCTCTTATTATGTCTCTCGACAGAGCGATAAGGAATGAGGAAAGGAGAGAAAGCGTATATAACAATCGTGGACTTGTGGTGTTCTGAAGAGTAGAATTAAAATAAAAAGGCGGATTTGTATTATGATGAACACCTATGGAATTTAAACTATGAATATGATAAAGCGCAAAATAAAGCGCAGAACAAAACGCTGTCAGATAAAGAACACCTATTGCTCTTATTAAAAGAGAATCCATCACTGACACAAGTAGAGCTTGCTGAAATGATGGATAAGTCAAGAAGAACAATTCAAGGAATTATTAAACAATTACTTGAAGAAGGTTTAATTGAAAGAATAGGCTCTAAGAAGACCGGCTCATGGGTAGTGAAAAATATTGATAGATAGAAAATGTGCAGAGGTGTGATCAAAATGATAAAAATACTTTTTATTTGCCACGGCAATATTTGCCGTTCTCCTATGGCAGAATTCATTATGAAAGAAATAGTTAAAAATGCTGGTCTCAGGCCGGCAGCGTCACCTGATGATGACGGTGACATTTACATAGAATCCGCCGCCACCAGTACGGAGGAACTGGGTAATCCCGTGTATCCTCCGGTGAAGGCCGTGCTTGCTTCACATGGCATAAGCTGTGATGGAAAAAGAGCGCGCCGCATCAGACCTGATGATTATGAAAAATTTGATCATCTGATAGGCATGGATGATGCCAATATCAGAAATATGCTGAGAATGTCCGGCTCCGACCCGGAACATAAGATCAGTAAGCTTTTAGATCACGCCGGTTCAGGGCGGGATGTTGCCGATCCGTGGTACACAAGGGATTTTACAAAGACTTATGAAGATATAAAAGAAGGGTGTGAGGCATTATTTGCGTACTTGTTTTAAAAGGTTATTAAAGAACCGAAACTACAAAAAGGGGTTGTCATATAAAACAGATAGCCCCTTTTTGTAATATATGTTTTTCAAAAAAAGTCAGACTTGTAACAAAAGTGATAGAAAAATACTTATCTGACTGACCCGGAAGGGTGGTAGCTTCTTGCTTTTAATCGCAAAAGAGTCGGTCTTGCCCATTCGTATTGCAGCATATATACACCCTTGTACAATTTCATCGTACTGGGGTTTCCGTCCAGATATTCAAAATAGTCACATTTTACAATTTCTTTTTTAATGCCGAGCCTGCCCCAGCTTTTTACAAGAATATCTTCTTCGCCGATTTCAATGAGCGCTTTTTCAAGATCTTTTTTTGCTACCCGGAGGTAAGAATCTGCATTACAGAAAAAGACTGCATTTTGAATATCAGCAGTGGCACAAAGAGCGCCGGCTTTGTCTACAAGATAAGCCAAAAGTTCTTTTGCACGTTTTGTAAATGCAGTAACAGGCTCACCGTCATAAAAGACCTCAAATTCACCAAAACATCTGATGTAAAGCTTTTCCTGAGTGGAGTTACGTATCGTATTATGGCGAAGATAGGTTAATGCATGTGCTATCTTTTCCTGCGTGATGGGTTTCATCAGATAATCACTGGCTCCCAGTTCAAATGCCTGGGCGGCGCAGCTGCTGCAGCTTGTGCAAAAAACAATATCACAGGCAGGACATAAAGATTCTATTTTTTTAGCCAGCTCTATTCCGTTAATATTGCCCAGATCGATGCCGAGAAAAGCAATATCAGTATTTCCGTCATGGACAGACGTAAGAGCATCAATGGGATTATCAAAGGCCAATATTTCAGCATCCGGCAGAGCATTCCGGACACATTCCGTAAGGTGTTCCAGGGGGGAATATTCGTCTTCTACAATAATTATTCTCATAACTTTTCTCTATAATTAAGTATTCTAAAATTTACAGTAGCAACATCGTCTAAAATATATTCCGAGTTTTTATTAATAATATTTTAGCATAAAAAAAAAAAGTCTTACTACATTGTTAAAAATTTTACACTTTAACGCTTTTTTAACGTTTTTAAGAGTACACTAATGGTGTAAGAGAGAGGACATTGTTTTAGGAAAGGAGAAAAAAATGGCTGTCTTATCTATTATTGTAGGAGCAATTATAACAGTCGGAGGGATTATCTGTTTTTTCACTCCCTTTGCCACTTTCATGGCTGCAGGCTACATCATTGGAATAATGCTGTTTATTTACGGTATCATTGCATTAATAAGATCCATACAAAAGAGGGCCGGGGTTCCTGCCTATGTAACGTCGGCGCTGGCTATATTTGTAGGCTTTCTGGCTGTGTTCAGACCGGGAGGGACGCTTGTTATCGACATATTGATACTTGTATTTATAGCGATCTGGTTTATAGTTCAGGGCGCAACGAGTATATATATTTCCATCAAGCGAAGGAAGGAGCTTCCCGGATGGGGATTCGGACTTGCTTCCGGAATATTCGGCCTGGCTGCCGGTGTTCTGTCATTCATTTTTCCCCAGGTGGAAATGTTTGCTGTTGGTATTCTTATGGCGATCTTCCTTATTGAGGCAGGTATCAGCCTGATTACAGTAGGAAGTATATATGGTGATATAGAACAGTGATAGAGGGAAAAACATGCAGGATAAAGAAAAGGAAAAAAACAAAAATAATTTTCAAAAAGTAAAAAAAAGGTCATTTTTCGGTACCGCTGTAGAGATATGGCGGTACCGTATCATTTCAATACTGCTTCTGGCAGTCCCGGCGCTTTTGCTTGACAACCTTATTGAGCTTCTTGCCGATTCGTCGGGCGCTGCCATTACAACGGCAAATATGGGGCAGATCATCAGCTGGCGGCTTCCGTTGTTAATAGGGCTTAGTATTGCCCTTGTCCTGATCTTTATCATATTTGAAATACTTGGACAGGTACATCTGAGCTATGACATCTTAACCGGAAAGGAAGTGAAAGTCTTTAAGGAAATAGGCTATGGCTTCAGATCCGTAAAACACTTTCTTTCCCCAAAGGGCTTGTTGTTTGCTCTGTTTATCGCCGTAGCGGTTCCATTGTGCGGTATTGGGTTTACCATAAGCCTGACCGAATCCTTCCGGATACCCAATTTTATCACCAGTGTGATATTTTCCAGGCCGTTGTTTGCCATTCTGTATTCAGCAGGCATCGTGGCCGTCGTCATAATCGCGTTTCGCTGGCTTTTTGCGGTGCACGGAATGCTCTTGGATGACATGAAGGCCGGTGAGGCCCTGAAAAATTCAGTAACATTGATGAAAAAAAACTGGAAGGATTTTATTAAAAGATTTGTGATCATCATCGTTTACTCAGCGCTGATCATAGGAGCATCTTACCTGGTATGTAAGGTGCTGCCGGGATATATCTTAAATAAGGCAGGGCAGGGGCTTCCTGCAGGCCACTTTATAGACGTGATAAATAACGGTCCGGGTGATGCGGATGCAAATGTAATAGGTTATCGCATCGCAGGCGCCTTATGTATCCTGCTTGGCCGTTATATAAATGCATTTGTTGTGCTTCTTGTAGCAAGTAACATAATGGTAAAGCTTACGGAGCGCTATCTGGTATACACAGGCAGGCAGCCGGAGAAAAACACGGAAGTTTATGTAAAAAAACATGTATTGCATAAGCTGGCATTTTTCCTTGTGCCGGCAGGGATCGCGGCAGGTGCCTGTCTGATAGGAATATTCTTCAATCAGATACCGTTGTTTAAAAATGACAGCATGCCACAGATCATTGCCCACAGAACCGGTGGTTTTATGGCATCTGAAAATTCTCTTGAGGGCGTAGACGAGTCCGTAAAGAGAAATGTGTACGGAGCGGAGACTGATATACAGCGCACAAAGGACGGTGCATATGTTATCAATCACGACAGCACATTCAGCCGCCTGACAGGAGTGGATAAAGCACCTGAAGAGCTTACCCTTGCAGAAGTAAAGGAGCTGCGGATAAAGGACACGACCGGAAGCGGAGCCCTTCTTGAGGTTCCCACCATGGAAGAGCTTTTAGACAGGTGTAAAGGCAGGATCACAGCTTTTGTAGAGCTAAAAGGAGCAAGCGTTGATGAAAAAATGGCGGACGCAGCTGTGGCTGCCATACGCGAAAGAGATATGACAGACGAAGCTGTCCTTATTTCCCTGAAATATGATGTGCTGGATTATGTAAAAAAGACTTATCCGGAGATAAAGACCGGAGTGCTCATATTCGGGGGCATGGGTGACATATCCAAAATGAGCTGCGACATGATACTTATGGAAGAAGATATGTCCACATTCTGGCAGATCCTGCAGCTTAAAGCTGCAGGAAAGCAGACAGGAATATGGACCGTAAATAAAGAAGACGGGATGAAGCATTTTTTGAATTCGGGAGCGGATTATATCATAACTGACGACATCCCCATGGCCATCAGAATGCAGGAGGAACTAAAGAAACGTACCGACGTACAGCTTATGGAGGACAGGATCGAGTTTCTGCTGTGATCTGAAAAAGAAATGCAAATGAAAGGAGTAACTATGGATGTTACAGCTGACAAAATAATTTACGGTAATATCCATACCGTTGATAAAGACAGGCCGAAGGCATCGGCTGTGGCTGTTGCTGACGGAAAATTCATATACGTCGGGGATGAAACCGGCGCAGAGAAATATATGGGAGATGATACACAGGTGCTTCGTTATGAGTCCGGCATTATACTGCCGGGTCTCGGAGAAGGGCACGGACACGTTGTTCCGGGCGGAACGGAAGCACTCTTTATGGTAAATGTGTTCACGGGCAGATCCCTGGATGATTATCGTTCAATGATAAAAAAACACGCGCAGGCTCATCCGGACTGGGATGTGATACTTGGAACAGGCTTCCTTCCGATCCCCGATCTGTTCGGAGAAGATGGACCCACCGCGGATATGCTCGAGGGGATTACAGACAAGCCTGTGGTTATTTCGGATATAGGACATCATTCTTACTGGGTAAATCATGCGGCTATGGACCGGCTGGGGATAAACAGGGATACGCCTGATGTCAGCGATGGAATCATCGTTCGTGATGCACAAGGTGATCCCACAGGATATTTCAGGGAAGGAGCTATGGATCTCCTGAAGGAATATACCACTTATACGGTAGATCAGTACAAAGAGGCCATACTGCATTACCAGGAAGAATATCTGGCTCACGGGGAGACCCTGATCCTTGATCCCATCATAAACTGGGATAATACAGACAATGCGGCGATAGCCTGTCATGAGCTGGATCTGGAAGGAAAGCTTAAAATGCATATTTATGCAGCATATCAGGTTTTCCGGGCTGAAGGGCATGACACTATGGCAGAGATAGAATATGCCGCAAAGCTAAGAGAGAAAACAAGGGGCAGAATGTTTGATCTGAGCAATATCAAGATCCAGGTGGACGGTGTATTCCCGGGGAATCCTTCAACAGCTTATATGAAGGAGCCCTACAGTGATCCATGGTCTAAAAAAAATCATTACTGCGGACAGCTTAGATTTGATCCGGATACTCTGACAGCAGTGTTTAAAAGATCCCATGAGCTTGGCTTTACTGTACATGTTCATGCAATAGGAGACGGAGCCCTGTCAGTAACGCTGGATGCGGCTGGGAAAGCACTGGAAACAACAGGTCCTCATGAATACCGGGATGCAGTCACACATTTGCAGGTGGTTGATCCGGCGGATATTCCCCGCATGGCCGGACTTGGAATAGTGGCTGTGACAGACCCACACTGGTTTACCATGGAAAATGAGTTTTTTTATGATATGGTTGTGCCTGTTTTGGGGGAGGAACGTGCTGAGGCGCAGATGCCCATGAAATCATTCTTTGATGCGGGGGTTGTGGTTTCTTCAGCCAGCGACTATCCGGTGGAAAATCCGGCGTATCCTCTGATAGGCATGCAAAGGGGAGTGATGCGGCAGTTTCCCGGAAGACCTGACACATTGCATGGCGCTGATGAACGGGTCACTATTGAGCAGATGATAAATGCAACCACCTTAAACGTGGCATATCAGCTTTTATGTGATGACCGTCTGGGCAGCATTACTGTCGGGAAGGAGGCGGATCTGGTGGTGCTGGAACAGGACATTACCGGGTGCGAGCCGGAGTACATAGCCGACACAAAGGTGTTGCGGACCATGACAGGCGGAGAATGGGTATATGCCGCGGATCAAAGCGACGGTTCAAATATATAGATACAACAAGGCATATCATACAAAAGTAAAAGAATAAGCTATATCTTAAAAAATATAAAAATAAAAATTTCAGAGGTATTTTTCATGAAACAGACGATTATTCTTGGAAACTTTATTACTATGGATGAAAAGAGACCTTTTGCAAAAGCTGCTGTGGTAAAGGATGGAGTATTTTCCTATATCGGAAGCGCAGAGGAAGCAAAAGCCATAGCCGGGGCTGATGCCCGTGTTCTGGATTACGGTGATAATTTCATATATCCCGGATTCCTGGAATCCCACTGTCACGGTCACCTGGCGGGTTACCGCTTTATCGGACAGGCAGACCTTACGCAGTGCCAGTTGACCGATTATGACAAATACCGGGAGATAATTAAGGAGTTCATCGAAAAGAACCCGCAGCGCGAGCTGTATCTGGCAGCCGGGTGGGTAGAAAATGAAAACTACGTAACAAAAGATTATCTTGATGAAATATGTCAGGATAAGCCCCTGATCATGCAGACAAGCGGCGGCCATTCCATGCTGCTGAATACCAAGGCGCTGGAATTGTTCGGGATAGATGCAGAATACGCAAAGAAAAACGGTTATGATCAGGTGCATGTGGACGATAACGGAGATCCGGACGGTTACATCTGTGAAGGGCCTGTATTTGAGATAACTCCGAAGTTTCCCACGTCGATGGAGGATGCAAAGAATTATCTTCTTGCCTGGCAGGATTTTGCCATCAAAAGCGGATTTACCGCTGTGTCAGATGCCGGAGCGGAGATCGTGTATCCGGATTCTCCCAAGGCATATCACGAGCTTGAACAGGAAGGTAAGCTGAAGCTCCGCACATTTAACTACAGATATATTACCGACAACATTGATGATCCCAAGGCAGAGATTGCAAAGGTGGCTGAAGAGCGTGCAAAACTAAGCGGTGAGTATTTCCAATATGTAGGCGTGAAGTGCTTCCTGGACGGAGTGACCGAAGCCCATACCGCATGGCAGAATCAGGATTATCTGGATCAGCCCGGTTATCACGGGGTGGAGCGTTTCAATGACCATGACAAGATGGTTGAGCTGATAACTGAGGCGGATAAAGAAGGTCTTTCCGTCCACGTTCATTCAGAAGGAGGAGGCGCAACCCACTTTATGCTAGGGTGTATCGAAGATGCCGAAAAGATCACTAAAGATATGGATCAGAGAAATGTCCTTGCCCATCTGCACTTTGTGACTGAAGAAGATATACGGCGTATGGCGCAAACACGTTCCATACCGGCGGTTCCGCCCCTTTGGACAGCTGAGATCCCCGGTGGATATGAATTAGAAGTCTCATATGTAGGAGATGAACTGGCGCAGCAGTCATATCCAATCAAGTCCTTCTATGATCTCGGAGCAAACGTGGTATTCCATTCCGATTACCCGGTTTCGCCCATGATGAATGTTAAATACAGCATTTACACGGCAGAAAAACGTTCCTATCCAAAGGATGTTTTAGGCGGAATAGACAAACCGCACAATGTAAAAGAAGCCATCACCCGTGAGCAGTCACTTCGTGCCATGACTATAAATGTGGCACACCAGTGGCACCAGGAGCATCGCTTAGGCTCCATAGAATTCGGCAAGATCGCAAATATGTCTGTGTTTGACTGTGATTTCTTACATGATGATATAGAGAAGGTAGGGCAGGCAAATATTGTCGCTACTATCATAGATGGTGAGGAGGTTTACAGGGCGTAAGGTTTGTTTTATTCAAAAACCAATCCCGGTCCGGTCATGAAAGAATTGTAATAAGCGTCCACTGTCTCACAAACTGATCGTTAAATAATATCAGAAGCATAGGTGATTCTATATGAGCAATGTTTTTATCTGGCTGATTGTTTTAGCCGTCCTTATATTCGCTTTATGGCTTGCGTTATTCATAAATAAAAAGATCTTCGGCATGCTGCGGAAAAAACACAATCGAATACATTATATGTACACAGAGAGGCTTATCAAAGCGGCGATCGTTGTTGCCTTTATCGTTTCGGTCATAACTTCCATCGGCGGACAGGACAATATATGGAAGAGCGTACTGGGAAGTACAGCTGTAATTAGTGCAGTTGTAGGTTTTGCAGCACAGGATGTTTTAAAAAATATCCTGGCGGGAATGCTGATAAGTATCCACAAGCCGTTTGATATAGGAGACCGTATCGTTCTTGATGATGAAACCGCGGGTGTTGTCAAAGAGATGAACATCAGGCATGTCGTTCTGGTCGGTCTGGATACTGTCAAAATAGTAATACCAAACAGCGTAATAGCTGCCATGAAGCTCAGGAATTTCAACTTTACACCTGAAGTAAGGTGTGTAATATGCAAATTTTCAGTCTATTATTACAGTAATACGGATGAGGTAAAGAAGATCATATCCAATGCAATAGAGGAAAGCGAGTATTCCATTCCGGTAAAAAGGCATGAAAACAGGGAGCCTGAATATAGCAAGGTATATTTTCTGAAAATCTCGGAAAATGCGCTTACCATGGGTGTTACCGTATATTTCAGCAGTATATATGCAACAGAGATCGTTCTGGATGATATAAATACCAGAGTTAAAAAAGCGCTGAATGCCCATGGCATAAAAACACCTTATAATTATGTAAATGTAGTAAAGGAAAAATTAAACACCGACAGCTAATAACAAATATATAAATATATAAATGAAAGGAGCAGAAAAAAATGAGTGTCATGAAAAGAGAATTCAAAGACTTGGTAAAATTCGAGCCCTACGAGTGCTTAAACAGCGAGATCACGGGAGACTACGATAAGACCCATGCCGTGAAATGCGTAAACGGCACCTTCGTCGGAACCGAGGATTACGGGATAGCATCGTGGCTGGGCATCCCCTACGCGAAGCCGCCTGTGGGCGAACGCCGTTTCAAGGCGCCGGAGTACGTGGACGCGGATGACCGGGTCTTCGAGGCTAAGTACTACGGAAAGAATGCTTTCGGCGCGCTCGGCTATGATGACTGCATTCAGAGGCTGTCCTCAGAAGATTGTCTATACCTGAACATCTGGGTAAACACCGACGATAAGACCGAGAAGAAGCCGGTCATGGTCTGGATCCATGGCGGGGCTTACGTCATCGGCTCGGGCTCACAGATGTCCTATAGCGGAGCCAACCTCGTCCAGGCGCACAGTGACATTATCATGGTGAATATCAACTACCGTCTGAACATGTACGGCTTCATGGACTTCTCCTCGGTGCCCGGCGGTGAAAACTTCAAGACGGCGCCATGCAACGGTCTGTTGGATCAAGCTATGGCCCTCAGGTGGGTGCATGATAACATCGCTGCTTTTGGGGGCGACCCTGACAACGTGACCATCTTCGGGCAAAGCGCCGGCGGCGGTTCGGTCTCCATTTTGCCGGTACTGAAGGAGGCAAACCGGTATTTCCAAAAGGTCATCGCCCAGAGCGGCTCGACCACCCTGGCTTTTCCGGTGGACTGCGAATCTGCGCAGGGCAAGACAAAGGCGCTGCTTGAGTACACCGGCTGTAAGAACATGGACGACATCATGGCGCTGACCGAAGATGAGCTCCAGAAGGCATATGTCGAAGCGGTGGGCAAGTTCACGTCCTGCCCCTACTACGGAACGGAGGTGCTCCCCGAGGCGCCCATCGAGCTGTACCGGAAAGGTTATGCAAAGCATATATCTATTATGGCAGGAAGCACCTCCGATGAGGGCAGGCTTTTCATGGGCGAGGGTGCGAATCTGACCTTTGAAGAGCAAAAGATATTCGCACAACGCGCCGTGGGTGACGCAGTTCCTTACATTAAGAAAGAGGATAAAAGGTATTACGAAGAATTCCGGCGTGTCTGCAGGACCCCGGAGCCGGGACTTGTGGAGACGGAGTTTATTAATGAGCTTATGTTCAGGGTTCCCATGCTCCAGCAGCTCGACGCACAAAGCGCGTTCAACAAGACCTTTTCCTACTACTGGTCGTACCCGGGCAGCGACCCGGATATGGGAGCAGCACATTCCGTGGAGCTCATATTTGTGTTCAACCTTCGGGGAGTCGGGACGGCATGCCCCTTCAACGGCACGAACATCTCTGATGAGATCTATACGACAGTTCAGCAGATGTGGACCAATTTCGCACGATGCGGTGACCCCTCCACAGACAAGATCGAATGGAAGGCGTACACTGCTGACGAACATAACGTAATGGTCATCGCCGGACCGGATGATATGCGGATCGAACGTGACCTGCTGGCCGACCAGTATAGGGCTGTGATTCCTCTGCTTGGCTACTATCAGTTCATGGATAAATATTTTACCCCCGGCTACCTTTTAGATATCGTAGCCGAGCGCGAGACGGGAAAGGAGAACTAACATGGAAAATAAAGTTAAATGCAACAACGGCACTTTTGTCGGCATGGAGACCGACGGGCTGATCATCTGGAAGGGCATCCCCTACGCAACTCAGCCGGTGGGGAAGCTTCGCTGGAAGAAGGCGCTTCCTGCCGCAGACGATGACGGCGTGTATGACGCAATTAACCCCGGTCATGTTCCCATCGGACCTGTGAACGACTCTATGGGAACGGCGGAGTTCGGCGAGGACTGCCTCGTGCTGAACATATATAGCAATACCGGCTGCACTGACCAAAAGAAGCCGGTCATGGTGTGGATTCACGGCGG
>CAMOUW010000027.1 GCA_946626755.1 uncultured Clostridia bacterium | reverse complement strand
CCGCCGTAAGCTGAAGCCACGCCCGAAGACCATCCGGTTGTATCTGTTGATTCTGTACGGGTTGAAACTGTTGCACTACTTCCACCAGAACTCGAACCTGATGAAGAGGCTCTTTCCGCTGTCACCTTAGCTGCTTCCTCTTCTGCCCTTTTCTTCGCTTCAGCCTCAGCCTTCTTTTTAGCCTCTTCTTCAGATTTTTTCCTTGCTTCCTCTTCTGCTTTCTTTTTAGCTTCTTCTTCCGCCTTTTTCTTCGCTTCCTCTTCTGCTATCTGTCTGGTGGTCTTGCCAAATGAAAGACCCGGATCCACATCTACATCTCCATGTTTAACAAAGGACTTTACATCATCCTTTTCCACAACAATATGAGAATCTTCCACATCCACTACTTTAAGAGCCTCACCGGCCTTTACATCTGACATCTCCTCTTTCAATGAAGCATCTTTAAACAGTGATGTATCATCAGACTTGGCTGTAGCCTTTACATTTCCGTTTAAAAGTGCTACTGCCTCAGCCTCATCTGCAAAACAAAGAGACTCACTCTTCACATAACCGGTAAGTTCTCCCGAGCGTATCTTAGTCCAACCGTCTGCAGTTTTTTCTACAGAAGCTATATTGTTTTTTCCAAGCTTTCCTGCCACTTCACTTCCGGTGTCAGCCTTACTGTAAACATCAAGATCTGCTACAGCCACGACCTTGTCGGAAAACACCCCTCTGTCATTTTTTTCATCCGGCATACCTGCCTGTGCAATAACTTCTGAATACTCAGTATCAATATCTAAAACAGAATCCGCCACAGTTATCTGAGAAGCAACGCCTGCTCCTGAACCGGCCACAACAACCCCTACGGGAGCAGCTGCCGCAAGTGCCATAACCGTCGAAAAAACTGCAAGTTTCTTTCCTCTGATCTTCATAATAATAAACAACCCTTTCGCATTCGTCTGTACATTTTATATAACGTCGGACAGACATTATTAGTAAAATTAAACACCGGATGTTACAGAAGTGTTTCATTTAATTACGAAAGGATTATAAATGAATTTAATAAATATGTCAAATCTGTGTTATTATGATATAAAAAACAAAACGCCGTGCATAAGTTTATACACGACGTCGATTCTAAATAACAATATTAAATCAATCCATAAATAACTCCGGATCATCAAAAGGAAAATCATTTCTCTCCGCAGGTCTGATAACAATATTTTCCACATCAGGGTCGTCCTGTCTGTCAAGACGTGTAGTAGTGGCTTCCATCATATCCTTGCACTCAATGACTTCCTGGCGCTTTTTGTTGCCCTTTCCGGACGCCTTGGTATATGTAATAAAAACGTCATAAGCACTCATATCATTCTCCTCTCATACATGTAGACACAATAACTGTTTCAAGAGTAAGTCTATCATATATCCGGCTTTTTGTCCTTTATTTTTAATTATATTAAAATTCCATTGCAGTGATCTATCTCATGCTGGATGATCTCAGCCACCCATCCTGAAAATTTCTCTTTCCTTTTTTGAAAATTTATGTCCAGATACTCCACTTCAATATGTTCATATCTGGTAGTTGATCTGCTGCCCTCAAGAGACAGACATTCCTCCTCTGTATCGTAAGGCTTACTTTTTTTAACTATAACAGGATTATTCATAACAATGATCAGATAGTCCGTATTTACAGCTATTATCTTTTTATTTACCCCTATCATGTTGGCCGCAAGACCCGCACAAATATCCGCATTAGCTCTTAATGTATCTATCAGGTCATTTATAACCTGCCTGTCATCCATGGTGGCCTCCTCCGAAGGGATAGACAGAAAAAATGTATCTTTAACAATATCTTTAACCATTTTTACCTCTTTTTACATTTTTACTGAATTCATTTTTGGTATTATCTGTTACACGCTCTTTTAAGAACGGTGCAAATACCTCTTTAAGCACATTTTCTTTTGGTCTTGGAGTAAATACCGAAACCAGTGGCACGATACCCAGTCCCGCAACCATACAAAAAGCCCCGGCATTTATGGGAGACTGCAACAGCAGTGGATACGCATCTTTTATAAACATATTTCCAAGCATAAAAGCGGTAGCAAATATAAAATTCACCCAACATGCCGCCACAGTAGTACGTTTCCAGAACAAACCGTACAGGAACGGTGCAAGAAATGCTCCTGCAAGAGCCCCCCAGGATATACCCATAAGCTGTGCAATGAATGTCACTCCGGAGGTATATTGCACTATAGCTATAATTACACTAATGGCAATAAACACAACTATAAGTATCCTCATAAGCAGTACCTGGGATTTTTCTTTCATCTTTTTCTTTCCGCCGTTTACAAGATCCAGTGTGATCGTAGAACTGGATGTAAGCACCAGCGAAGAAAGCGTGGACATAGATGCAGAAAGTACCAGGATCACAACCAGGGCAATAAGAATATCCGGAAGTCCGCTTAGCATAGTAGGTATAATGGAATCAAATCCCCCTGCCTTTATGTCCACCTTGTCAGAAAACAGTCTTCCGAAGCCGCCGAGGAAATAACATCCGCCCGCCACAACAAATGCAAATACCGTAGATATAACGGTACCCGGACGAATGGCCTTTTCACTCTTAATCGCATAAAATTTCTGAACCATCTGGGGCAGTCCCCATGTCCCGAGGGATGTAAGTATCACCACTCCCAACAGGTTTAACGGATCCGGACCGAAGAACGAATTAAACACTCCCGGTACATCTGATACTGCAGGATCATGAACCGATGCAAGTCCGTTTAACGAGGCCATAAAACCTCCTTTGCTCTTTAGCACGGCTATAATAACCGCCGAAATACCAAACAGCATGACTATACCCTGTATGAAGTCATTTACAGCCGTAGCCATATATCCTCCGGCTATAACGTATATCCCCGTCAATACAGCCATCGCTATAACACATATAGAATAATCTATACTAAATGCCATACCAAACAGACGTGAAAGACCATTATACAAAGATGCAGTATAAGGTATCAAAAATACAAATGTAATGATAGAGGCACCTATTTTAAGGGATCTGTTTCCAAATCTCTTTTCAAAAAAGTCAGGCATGGTCTTTGAGCCCAAATGCTGGGTCATAACCCTCGTCCTTCGTCCAAGCACAACCCATGCAAGAAGAGACCCAAGCAAAGCATTGCCTATACCCGCCCAGGTAGCAGCAATACCGTACTTCCATCCAAACTGACCGGCATATCCCACAAACACAACAGCGCTGAAATATGATGTTCCGTAAGCAAATGCCGTCAGCCACGGACCTGCACCACGTCCTCCCAAAACAAAACCATCCACATCTGATGCCTGTCTTCTGTGATAAAATCCTATGCCTATCATCACACTGAAGAACGCAACAAGCAAAATTATTTTAACAGCCATTTTTCCTCCGTAATCTAAAGACGTATCAGTCCTCGTCCAAAAGCTCTATACCGGCTTTTCTGAGAGCTGCCTCAGCCTTTTCATTATCTGCCACCTTCATAATTATATGGGCATGATTTTCTTTTCTTCCTCCAAGGAAAGCATACATATACTCCACATCAATACCTACATTGTTTAAAACATCTATAATACGATGTAGACTCCCGGGCTCATCGGAAATAGTTGCACAAACCACTGCCGATACCCTGGCTATATACCCTGCATCCTTCAGATATGTGGACGCATCAAATGCATCATCCACTATCATCCTCACTATTCCAAACTCACTGGTTTCTGCCACCGACATGGCCTGGATGTTTATACCGTTATCAGATAAAACAGATGTAAGGTTATTCAACGCTCCTGTCTTGTTTTCCAAAAAAACCGAAATCTGTGAAACACTCATTTAATCACCTCCTGTATGTCTATTAATTTTTTGTATGCTTTTTATATCTTTCTTTTATCTATAACTCTTACCGCCTTGCCTTCAGATCTGATAATAGACTTCGGTGCTACAAGAGTAACATTTGCTTTTATACCAAGCATGGAACGCAGGGCACTTACAAGCTCATTCTGACGCTTGCTTATCTCACCCACGTTGTCAGTAAACATCTCCGACGTCATCTCAACATGTATATCGAAAGTATCAGTATTATTTACTCTGTCCACAATAATCTGATAATTTGCCTGGTAACCGTTCTTTAACAAAACAGTCTCTATCTGTGACGGGAATACATTTACACCCCTTATAATAAGCATATCATCCGTCCGCCCCATAGGCTTTGTCATCTTTACATGAGTACGTCCGCAAGAACATTTTTCACGTGATAAAATGCATATATCTCTGGTTCTGTATCTGATCAGGGGAAATGCTTTTTTTGTAATGGATGTAAATACCAGTTCACCCTTCTCTCCGTCCGGCAAAGGCTCTCCCGTGTCAGGATCAACCACCTCTGCTATAAAGTGGTCTTCATTTACATGCATGCCATCCTGCGCAGAGCATTCAAATGCCACACCCGGCCCGGAAAGTTCTGTAAGGCCGTATATATCGTATGCTTTAATCCCCAAAGTGTTCTGAATCTCATGTCTCATCTCCTCACTCCACGCTTCCGCACCGAATATACCGGCTTTGAGAGGAATGTCTTCAGGAGACAGTCCCATTTCTTTCATGCTCTCTCCCAAATAAGCCGCATAAGAAGGCGTGCAACAAAGAATGGTTGTATTCAGATCTCTTATGAACATAATCTGTCTGTCGGTATTTCCGGAAGATGTAGGAACAGTCAGACATCCAACCTTGTGGCTTCCACCGTTAAGTCCCGGACCTCCGGTAAAAAGACCGTATCCGTAGGAAACCTGACATACGTCTTCATTTGTTCCTCCGGCTGCCATGATCGCTCTGGCACAACAATCCTCCCAAAGATCAATATCTCCCTGAGTATAGTATGCCACTACTCTTTTACCTGTAGTTCCCGAAGTGGACTGTATGCGTACACAATCCTTAAGAGGTACGGCTACCAGCTTGTCGGGATAATTCTCCCTAAGATCTGATTTCTCGATGAAAGGAAGTTTGTAAAGGTCGTCTCTTCCCTTTATATCTTCGGGTTTTACACCTTTTTTTTCCATCATGGCTCTGTAATACGGAACATTATCCCACATATGCTGTACCTGAGCCGTAAGACGCTCATCCTGCCATTCTTTTATCTGCCCGGGGCTTGCGCATTCAATGTCTTTCTGATAATAGTTTTCCATTTTAGTCTACTCTCCCGTGATTTTTTCATTTGCATTTAAACAGGGACAAAAGTCCGCTTAACATTATACATTTATTGAAATTTTTTATCAATGAAAAATAAAGATGTTTTTTCTTTTAAGGTTCATTTTAACTATGTTATTTATGATATACTAACGGGAATAATGTAAATGCTGCTGTGTGAGGTTTTTATGATATGATAAAGAAACTCAGAGTAAAGCTTATAGCTGTATCTATGCTGGCCATGTTTATAGTGCTCGGCACTATAGTAATAGCCGCCAATATATTTAACTACAGAAAAATAATAACAGATTCGGATTCAATTCTTACAATCCTCATGGACAATGACGGTAAGTTTCCTGAAAGTATGAAAAAACACCCCAAACCGGAAGACTTTCAGGATGATTTCAAACGTCCCGACCATTTTTCCCCGGAAACACCCTTCGAATCCCGTTTCTTTAGTGTAACGCTTGATAAAAACGGAACGGCTCTTGATGCCGAATCACTTCAGGTGGCTGCAACAAATCAGGATGGTGCCAAAGCCATGGCTCAAGACGTATATTCGCGCGGCAGTTCCACAGGTTTTTATGACACATACCGGTTCCTCAAAGGCGATACACAGGACGGATACCGAATTATTTTTCTGGACTGCAGAAGAAGTCTTGATAACTTCCGGCATTTTCTTTTAACCAGTACGCTTATCTCTCTTATAGGACTTGGTGCCGTGTTTGTACTTGTACTGATCTTTTCAAGGCGCATAGTTAAACCCGTTTCGGAAAGCTATGAAAAGCAAAAGGAATTTATAACAAATGCCGGACATGAAATAAAAACCCCTCTCAGCATAATCAACGCTGATGCAGAGGTTATTGCAATGGAAAACGGCGAAAGTGAATGGACCGAAGATATAAAAAATCAGACCATGAGACTTTCCGAACTTACAAATGATCTTATTTTCCTTGCAAAAATGGAGGAATCCGTAAAAAAATCCGATATAATAGATTTCCCTTTGTCAGAACTGGTAAACGAGGCATCAAATCCTTTTTTTGCACCTGCAAAAACCGGCCGCAAATCTTTTTCAACCGATATCTCTCCGGATCTTTCCATGAAGGGAGATGAAAAAAGTATTTTTAAGCTGGTGACGCTTTTACTTGATAATGCACTTAAATATTCTCCTGAAGACGGTTTTATCCATCTGGCTTTATCAAAACAAAAGAACCGCATTATTTTGAATGTTACAAACACAACCGATTATACTCTGGAGCAAAAAACACTGGATCACTTTTTTGACAGATTCTACAGGGCTGATAAGTCTCACAATTCTGCAAAAGGCGGTTACGGCATAGGTCTTTCCATAGCAAAGGCTATAGTCGAGCAGCACAAAGGAAAGATAAGAGCACTTGCTAAAGATACCAACTGCATCGTTGTAGAGGTTTCTTTTCCGGTATTATAACTTGATATAACGTAAAAACCTTCCCTCATTTTTTCAGGGAAGGTTTTTTATCTGCAAAAAAATCATTAATCTGCCATAAAGCGCACAATAGGATTTCTGGCTGCTGCCACCTCATCCGGGCGCCCTATGGGTGTACCTTGTGGTGCGGCGTGAAGACTTTCGGGATTTTCCTTTGCCTTTTTTGCCAGTTCCGAGAAAATCCTAACGGCTTCATCCAAAGTTTCTCTTGTTTCAGTTTCTGTAGGCTCCGCCATAAGTGCCTCATGAACTATCAGAGGAAAGTACATAGTAGGAGGATGTATACCGTAATCCAGCAAGCCCTTGGCAAAATCCAGGGCACTGCATCCCGTCTCCTCTTTCATGCGGCTCAGATCCATAACAAACTCGTGCATACAGGTCTCATCGTAAGCCATATCAAATGTATCTTTAAGCATTACACGCATATAATTAGCATTTAACACGGCCGCCTGTGATGTCTTCTTTATGCCATCTTTTCCAAGGGTAAGTATGTAACTTAATGCCCTTACTGCCACAAGGAAATTGCCATGAAATACCTTTACATCTCCTACTGATCTGGAAGGTCTCACAAGACTGTACATGCTATCCTTTTCTTCAACAACATGTCCGGGAAGGAAAGGCGCAAGAAACTCCTTGCAGCCCACAGGTCCCGATCCCGGTCCTCCTCCTCCGTGAGGTGTAGAAAATGTTTTATGCAGATTTACATGGATAACATCAAATCCCATATCTCCGGGGCGGCATATCCCCATAATGGCATTGAGATTGGCTCCGTCATAATAACAAAGCCCACCAGCATCATGAATTATGTCTGTTATCTCTTTTATATTTTTATCGAAAAGACCCACTGTGTTGGGATTGGTAAGCATAAGCCCCGCCGTATCGTCACCCACGGCTTCTCTCAAGGCCTGTGTGTCCACACATCCGTCAGAGCCCGACGGAACATTTATCACCTCAAAACCGCACATGGATGCGCTGGCCGGATTTGTACCATGGGCTGAATCAGGTACAATGATTTTTGTTCTCCCTGTCTCTCCTTTTTCATGAAGATATGCTTTTATCAGCAAAAGCCCTGTGAATTCTCCGTGAGCCCCCGCTGCGGGCTGTAATGTAAATGCGTCCATACCGTTTATCTCGCAAAGAGCATCGGAAAGCTCTTTTATTACAGCAAGGGATCCCTGGGTAGTCTCTTCACTCTGAAGCGGATGAATGTCTGTCAAGCCTTTAAGCCCTGCTGCCAGGTCATTTACTTTGGGGTTGTACTTCATAGTACATGACCCGAGGGGATAAAAACCGTTATTTACACCGTAAGATCTGTTGGCCAGTTCTGTATAATGTCTGCTGATCTCAGTTTCACTAACTTTTGCCAAAGCTGGTTTTTTTGATCTTTTCATGCCTTCTGCAATCTCCACCTCAGGAACATCCAGATCAGGAAGCAATTGCAAACCTCTGCCTTCGTTTCCTTTTTCAAATATCAGCTTCATTTGGCAAGCACCTCCTTTAGAACAGTAATCATTCCGTCTATTTCATCCTTTGTGTTTTTTTCTGTAGCACACCAAAGGAGACGATTGTTGTCTATGGGAAGGCCTGTAAGATATCCTCTTTGCTCCATCTCTGCTGAAATAAGTGATGCATCTGCAGGACATTCAGTCACAAACTCATGAAAGAAAGGTCTGTCAAATACCGGGCTAAATCCAATCTTTTCAAGCGCATTTTTCAAATATGCTGCCTTAGACATACAATGAAGAGCTGTCTTTTCAAGTCCATCCGCCCCCACGGCTGCCAGATACACTCCTGCAGTCAGGGCACACAAAGCCTCATTTGAACATATATTGGAGCCCGCTTTTTCCCTTCTTATATGCTGCTCCCTGGCCTGCAACGTCAGAACAAAAGCCTTTTGACCCTCGCTATCCTCAGTCTGACCTACAATACGACCGGGAAGATTTCTCATTAGTTCTTTACGGCACGCCATGAAGCCTATGTAGGGACCGCCAAATCCTAAAGGCAACCCCAGTGGCTGACCATCACCTACAGCTATATCCGCTCCGCTTTCTCCCGGAGTTTTAACTATTCCAAGAGAAATGGGATTTACTCCTACTACCAACTTTGCACCATGCTCATGTGTTATCTGTGCGATTTTTTCCACATCCTCAAACAATCCGAAATAATTGGGATTTTGTATATATACACAAGCAGTTCCTGAATTTTCAGAAAGCAACTGTTCAAGTTCTTCCGTATCAGTTACACCGTCTTTTAAGGGTATAGTCTGATATGGTGTATCTCCCGCAAAACAATATGTTTTGATAACTCCGGAAACCTGAGGTAAAACAGCCTCTGACACCAGACATCCGCTATGCTTTCTGTCCCGGCACATATTTACCGCTTCTGCAGCTGCCGTTCCCGCATCATATACAGACGCATTTGCTACGTCCATCCCGGTCAGTTCGCATATATCCGTCTGATACTCAAATATACTCTGCAATATCCCCTGACTTATTTCCGCCTGATACGGCGTGTATGCAGTTATAAACTCTTCCTTGGAGACTACACTTTTTACTATAGCAGGAATATAGTGGTTATAAGCTCCGGCACCTCTGAAAACGTGACGCATAACCTTGTTCTTTTCAGCCAGTCCTTCCATTTCGCAAAGAACTTGCATTTCGCTTTTTCCTTCAGGAAGATTAAGTTCCTTTTTGTATATAAGTCCCTCAGGGATGCAGGAAAAAAGATCCTCAAAATCTTTATAACCTGCTGCCTCAAGCATTTTTTCCTGCTCTTTTTCCGTATTTGGTATATATGTACCCATTTGCCCGCCTCTTATTTTTCGTTTTCTATAAAGCTGTCCATCTCTGCTCTGTCCATAAGACCGTCAGCTTCCTGTGCATCTTCAACCTTTATCATCCATGCCTCATAAGGCTCTTCGTTTATAAGTCCGGGATTGTCTATAAGCTCTTCATTTACTTCGATGACCTTACCGGATACCGGACTGATAAGATCTGATACTGCTTTTACAGATTCTACATCTCCAAATACTTCTCCTGCTTCTACTGTATCACCGACATCAGGAAGGTTAATAAAAACTATGTCTCCCATTTCACTCTGCGCAAAATCATCTATGCCTATATAAGCTGTATTGTCATCTGACATATCTACCCACTCATGTGTTTTTGAATATCTTAAATCTCTCTCGTCTCTCATAATTAAAAACCTCCGTAATATACAATTAAATCAATTTTTTTCAAAAATTTTATTTATGCTCTCTTATAAAACCGGGACTTCACCTGCTCGCACTCTACCCGGCGTCCTCTTACATCTACCTCATACACAGAGCCAAGTTCTCTTACACCGGCATCAACAAGTGCAGTGGCATATGCACCCTTAAGAAATGGAAGAAAAGTCCCTGAACAAGTCACACCTACTTTTTTTCCGTCTTTGTATACATCCTGACCTTCTCTTACGATACCTCTTCCGGTCACTTTAAGACCTATCTTTCCACGCTTGGGATCTCCCGCCTTTACAAGGGCATCTTTACCGATAAAATCAGCCTCTTTTTCAAGTTTTACAAACATACCAAGTCCTGCTTCACGGGGCGATATATCATCGTTCATTTCATGCCCGTAAAGTGGCATGCCGGCTTCAAGCCTCAGTGTGTCTCTTGCTCCCAGGCCACATGGAATAAGCTTGCCTTCAGATACTTCAATAAGCTTTTCCCAGACAGGGGCAGCTGCCTCCGGAGGACAATATATCTCTACTCCGTCTTCTCCGGTGTATCCCGTTCTGGAGATTATACAATCAAATCCGAGTATATCCCTGTCAAAGCATGCATAATAATAATTTTCAGGTATATCCTCCGCCTTACATATCTTCTCAACTATACTGATGGCATCAGGCCCCTGCACTGCTATCTGTGCAACGGAATCAGATATATCCTCCACATCTGCCTGAATATCATCCGTTTTATGACTATTGATCCATGCAAAGTCCTTGTCCTTGTTGGCAGCATTTACTACCATCAAATAGTCATCCTGACCTTTTTTGTATACTATGACATCATCCACACATCCGCCTTTTTCATTACACATGGGAGAATATCTGGCCTGTCCATCTTCTATATCCGAATAGTCATTGGTAAGAAGATAATTTATAAAGTCCAGGGAATCTTTTCCCTTTATACTTATCTCTCCCATATGGGAAATGTCAAAGAGTCCTGCACCGGTGCGAACTGCCATATGTTCGTCTACCACACCGGCTTTGTACTGCACAGGCATCTCCCAACCCGCAAATGGAATAATCTTTGCACCATATTTAACATGAATGTCATACAAGGGTGTTTTTTTTAAAACAATTTCTGAATCGTCCATTAACTAACCTCCGTACTTAGTTATAAAATGAAAAACGCGGTTAGCGTCTCAAAACATTATGCCATATTTTATACCGTTTTGTGAAGTTTTTTATTATTTTTTTGATATAATAGGATAAACGCCGGTATGACCGGTCTGTAAGATCAAGATATACAAAACGTGAAAGGATAAAATATGACTGACAAAAAAATCCCTTTAAAATATGATGTCATTATTGTCGGAGCCGGACCCAGCGGAATATTCTGTGCCTATGAGCTTATTAATAAAAACAAAGATCTTAAGATCTTAATGCTTGAAAAAGGAAACAGTATAAAGAACCGTATCTGCCCCAAACGTAAGACCGGCTTATGTGTACATTGTAAGCCCTGCAACATTACAACCGGTTTTTCAGGTGCCGGTGCATTTTCCGACGGCAAACTCACTCTGGCCTCCTCGGAAACCGGAGGCAACCTTTCAGATCTTATAGGGGAAGAAAAGGTCAAATCACTGATAAAACGTATGGATGACATTTACTTAAGCTTCGGAGCCGACAAAACTCTTTATGGCGTGGATAACTCAGACGAAATCAAAACTATAAGCAGAAAAGCAGAAAATGCCAGTATGAGGCTTGTCAAAAGTCCTATTCGTCATCTTGGCACTGAAACAAGCTACGAAATATATGAAAAATTTGAAAGCGTTCTTTTAGAAAAAGGTGTGACCATTCTGTTCAGAACTCCGGTAAAAGACATTTTAACCGCAAATGAAGATCCGAAGAAAATAACAGGTATTATTTGTGATGACGGAAATTCATATCATTCAGATATAGTCGTTTGCGGAACCGGCAGAGAAGGCGCCGCCTGGTTTAAATCCGTATGTGAAAGACACGGTATAAATACAGTTCCCGGCACTATAGATATCGGAGTCCGCGTAGAATGTTCCGACATGGTTATGAAAGAGCTTAACGAAGCAATGTATGAAGCAAAACTGATATATTATACAGCTATGACTCATGACAAAGTCCGTACTTTCTGTCAGAATCCTTCAGGAGAAGTGGCGCTTGAAAACTATCACCTGTCTGACGGAACAGAAATAACAACTGTCAACGGGCACGCCTATAAAAGTCCGTCTATGAAAACCGATAAAACCAATTTTGCTCTTCTCGTATCAAAGAATTTTACGGAGCCATTTAAAGAGCCCTTGGAATATGGTACCATTTTTGCAAAAGCTGCAAACATGCTGGCCGGTGACACGGTTCTGGTACAATCCTTCGGAGACATAAAAAAAAGGCGCCGCAGTACTCATGAGCGCCTCAATGAAGCAGGAGCAATACCAACCTGTAAAGATGCCACCCCGGGAGACCTTACACTGGTAATACCAAAAAGAATCATGGATGATATAATCGAGATGATAGAAGTCATGGACAAAGTTGCTCCGGGACTGGCAAACGACGCAACTCTCCTGTACGGAATAGAGGTTAAATTTTATTCCAACAAAGTTCTGATAAAAGAAAACTGTGAAACAAATATAGAGGGGCTTTTCGCCATAGGTGACTCTTCCTCATGGACAAGAGGACTTTCAATGAGTTCGGGTATGGGACTGTTTGCCGCAGATATTATACTCAGGCGCCTTCAAGACAATCTGACAGAGACACATCCGTAAAAAGGATATTGCCGCTATAACAAAACAGCACATCCGATATTTTGTTGTTTTTTATGACCTGTGAGATATCCTCATAATAGTACCTGGGATCCACCATTATTATATTGTCATAATAAGGATATATAAACTGAACAATGCTGTTGGCATAAGAATCCTTAAAAAGCAGCAGATTCTTGCCGGTCTGTGCAGTTGTATGTATCTCGACCAAAGGATGGTTCCCCCCGAAAAACACAGTATATTTATCCTTTTCTTCCAGTTTTTCACTGTTGAACATCGATGATGATATTATGTTTTCATCCGCATATCGGACGTAGTACTCTACGTCCTTTTTTGATGCGAATACATCTATCGAATCTTTAGCTGTGCCAAGACCGCTTTTTGAGCTTAGGGTACCGTAAAAATCTTCCGTCACTGTGTATTTATCAAAATCCTCTGTATCAGCTTTTATCCCCAGATTTTCCGCCGCCCCGTCCACTACAGTCTTTGCTCCATTGCTTGTCCAGTGATGATCGGTACGATAAAATATATATTCATCCTTCTTTTCAGACAATAAATTTCCGGCGTTTATAAAAGATATCTTGTCTGACAACCGTTTTCCAAATTCATCCACATCTGCCATTTGATCTCTAACATATATATTTCCCGGAACTTTGTCTTTTAAAATATTGGCTGCTGCCGGTGCAAGGATCATTGAAATATGTATATCTGGATGTCCGTCTGCAAATGAATTTATCGCAGAATTGTTTTTTTCATATGCTTCCTTTAACGGTTCCTCCGGCTCGGCAAAAAGATAGCCTCCGCTCCCTACGATCACTCCGTTTTCAATACGTTGTCCTCTGGCAACATCCACACCTGATTTAAGACTTATCCATTGATCCCTGAACACAAACTGATCTGAGTAATAGTCATTGATACCTTTAAAAAAACTACCATCCATAAGAGACTGACCGCTCGCCTTCGGAAACTGAGCCAGATTTCTGTTTTCCCCGTCCGAAAATTCACGGTTTGGAGACACAAGACAGGCAATAGCAAAAAACACAGCGGCAATAACAGGAATTAAAACATACAATCCTCTTATATATCCTCTTCGTCTTTTTACGGCTTTTGCCTTCTCAACCGCATTTCGCCCCGGTTTTATTCTTCTATCTGCTTGAGACATTTTTTCTCTCCGTAAATCAAAACTGTGCATACATAAATGTCGAATAGGTTCCCCCTATGATCTCCGCAATAGTGAGTATGAACAGTGCTATTGTTATGCCTATATTAATACCTGTAAGTACCTTTTCATTTATACCGAAACCGTTTCGGTAAAAAATATTTTCATATATATCCTTTGCAAGCTTTGTACAGCCAAACACAGCTATACCTATGATCACTATATACTGACTAAACCAGGAAAGTGCGGTTATATCTCCTATACCTGAGGCTCCTATGCCAAAAAGACGACCTATATATAATCCCGCATCTGCCATTGTGGGAGAAAAGAAAAACACCCATCCTATACATACAACAAACAAGGTAGCCGCCACTCTGAGTATAGGTGACATTTTTTCAAACCATTTTCCCACAACAAATTTATCAAGAAGAATAAAGCCGCCGTTATACAGGCCCCATATAAGAAAAGTAACCGTGGAACCATGCCATAATCCGGTAGCAAACCAGACAGTCATGGTGTTTACGATAATACGCCATAAAGGAACCCTGTTTCCTCCCATAGGAAAATAAAGGTAATGTTTAAACCAGTTTCCCAATGATATATGCCACCTTCTCCAGAAATCACTGACCGAAGCTGACATGTAAGGATAGTTAAAGTTGGGTGCTATTTCAAATCCGAAAATCTTTGCTATACCTATAGCCATGTCGGAATATCCGCTAAAATCAAAATACAATTGCAGACTGAAAAACAAAAGCCCCACCCATGCTGAAGCCACTGACATGGAGTCACCGGCGGTTATGCCTGCAAATGCCAGCCCCAGCTTATCTGCTATAAGCACCTTTTTCATAAGTCCGGCCAGAAACATCTGAACACCTATCCTTAAGTTTTCAAAGGACAGACTTGTTTTATCAAGCTGTTTTTCCATGTCCTCATATCTGACAATAGGCCCTGAAATAACCTTCGGGAAAAATGTTACATATACCAAAAACTTCAAAAAATTATACTGAGGTCCTGTCTTATCTCTGTATACATCAAATATATATGACAAAACAGTAAATGTATAAAACGACATACCAAGCGGCATGGAATCAGAAGCATATTTAAATATACCCAGCATCAGCAGATTGGCGGCACATACAGAATACACCGATATGACCGCAGCCCTTTTTCTTCCCGCTCCCTTAAACCAGCTTATCTCCATACCTGCAAGCCAGTTAAAGACTACGGAAATTCCTATCCAAAAAAGCTGTTCCAGTCCTCCCCATGAATAAAAACAAATCCCTGCTGCTGCCAGCACAGGCAGCTTCGCTTTCTGAGGAACGAGATAATAAACGGCTACTGATACAGGTAAAAAAACTAATATAAAAAATATATTGTTAAAAACCACGTTTTTTCTCCTGCAAAAAAAATTCTATGTCAAATCACATTGATCAAAGCGCAGATTCAAACACCCCGACCACATCCGGCGCATCTTTTGCGGCTACAAATATTATATCATGACCGCTTTTCTTAATTACTGAACTCTCTAAAATGGCTGTCTGGTCTGTACCATATCCGTCAAAGCTTCTCTTCTGTGCTTCAAGTCTTTTGTTTATGGCCTCCATAACTGCATCTGACTGACTGTCATCTTTTACCCTTACCATAAACAATTCCTCGGCGCCCATATTTGAAACCGGATAATACAGAGTCACCGCCTCATAAAGAGCCGGATCTATACCATAAAGTCTTTTTACCATTCTGTTATCTGCTTCTTTCATTGAATCAGTGTCCGCAGCCTCTACAACCTGACTTTTAATCTCTTCAAAAGGTTTGTCACTTACGCGTCCACCGGCCAGTGTAACCAGCAAAACAATAAATCCGACTGCAAAAACAGCCCACTTAAGAACATTTACTAATATCGTTCCGGGCAAAAAGCCTGAAGCCTTTTTCCTGATCATATCAATTGTTCCCATATAACTCCTTTTCCCCTTTGAGCACTTCTTCCATCATGACTTTAGCCCAGACCGGGTTCATATCTTTTAAAAAATGTACTCCTTCTTTTTCATACAACTCTTTGTAATCATCGTACAGTACATCACAGTCTATATAAAAATAACCTTTTTTTTCACACAATTCTTTTATAGCTGCTGTATATTCGGGAATCTTTTCAAAATTGGAATCCTCTTCCAATGCAGCCGGCATAACGGGTATAACTGAACATAAAAACACATTGGCCTGAGGAAGTTTTTCTTTGTACGCTTCTACTAACTCTTCATAGGCAGCTATAAATTTAGAAACATTACTCCAGTTTCCGTCCACATCATTTACTCCATATGTAAATATGAGGTTGTCCGGATATACGGAGGCTACCGTATCTATACCCTCTGCTGCATACTTTACACTGGCTCCTTTTTTAGCATATACTCTTTCAGCAGGAAGAAATCCCCACTCAACTATAGCTTCTGCCCTGGAATCTCCCAGTATCACTGAATCATCATAAAGAGACCATACATCTATACTTCCGGCTTCAAGGCCTTCAAGCAGATCGTCTATCTGGGCCGCTTTGTTTTCTTTCTTTTTTTCCCGTATACGTGCAACTGCATCATCAGCTTTTGCGGATTCCCGTTCTTTGAGAAAAGCTATTCCTTTTAATACTTCTTCACTCTTTTGAGAATTAGAAGTGAAAAAAAACCCCAAAAAAATACAAAGTGCTACAATACATGCAGACACTACAATAAGAGGGACGAAAAAACGTCCCCGCGCCGAATTTTTTATAGTTGATACATCCTTACCCATTTTATATTACTTAAACTATACTTTCTATATAAAAATATCTTTATTTCTCTCCTTCAATAATAACAGATTATTCCATTATAAAACAAGAGGATTTATGTGTGTATATGGTGAAAAATAAAAAAGGAGGGACTTAATAATCCCCCCATGATCCTATTCATCTTCATTGAGTATTTCATCAAGAGTTCTCCAACCAAGTACTGCACATTTCACTCTGGCCGGCATATGAGAAATATCCTTAAGGGCGCCACCTTCTTCCAGCTCTTCAATCTCCTCATCGGAGGCCTCTCCTTTGATCATACGAAGAAAAATATCAGAAAGTTTTAAGGCTTCTTCCTTCGTTTTTCCTATGACAAGATTTATCATAATATCTGCAGAGGCCTGGGAAATGGCACATCCCTCCCCCACAAAGGACGCCTCTTCTATAATACCGTCATTATACTTCAGCTGAAGAATTATATCATCTCCGCAGCTGGGATTTACACCTTCTTTTACCCTGTTGGGATCCTTCAGTTGATATTTATTGTCCGGATGAAGATTATGATCCGTCAACACCTCATTATAAAATGTTCTTTCAGCCATTTTGTTACTCCTGTTTTTTACTGTACGTTTTACAGAATCATTAGTTAAATTATACCCATTTCAGGTCTGATCTTTGCTACCGCTTCTGCCATCCGTTCAACCTCTTCCATCGTGTTATAAAATGCAAGGCTTACTCTTGTTGTAGAAATCCCCCCGGCATATTTCTTTTCCCTTATATCGTACAGGTACTGGAGCAGCGGCTGTGCACAGTGATGTCCTGCTCTTACGCATACACCCTCCGCATCCATAATAGCCGCCACATCATGGGGATGTACGCCGTCAGTAATAAATGTAATTATCCCCTCATGCTCTTTAGGATCGTCACTTCCAAGTATCTTTATACCGTCAATAGACTTCATCTTTTCCATGGCGGCCTTTGTCAGAGCTCTTTCCCTGTTCATGATGGTCTCAAAACCCAGTTCATTATAATATCTGACTGCTGCAGCAAGAGCCACCGCTCCTCCGACATTTACGGTACCTGCCTCAAACTTATGTGGCAATTCGGCATATGTGGCATTTTCTCTCGTAACGGTTTCAATCATTTCTCCGCCGTACATGTAAGGCGGCATCTTGTCCAAAAGCTTTTCTTTGCCGTATAAAACACCTATACCCATGGGAGCCAGCATTTTATGTCCGGAAAATTGAAGAAAATCAACATCCAGTTCTTTTACATTTACAGGTATATGAGGCACGGACTGGGCTCCGTCTACCGATATAAGCACATCATTTTCATGGCAGATACGGGCAAACTCTTTTATATCATTTACTCTTCCGAGGACATTTGAAAGGTGTGTGATGGCAAGAATCTTTGTTTTATCATTGATCAGACTCTTTAGTTTTTCCGCCCTGAAACTGCCGTCCTCTTCACACTCAAAGAAAACAACCTTTGCACCGTATCTTTTTGCTGCCTGCTGCCACGGTAGGAAATTACTGTGGTGTTCGGCGATACTTACTATAATCTCATCTCCCTGCTCCAGTATCTGCTCACAAAGACTTGCAGCCAGAAGATTTACACTTTCCGAAGCATTTCTGGTAAATACAATCTCTCCTGAAGATGCAGCACCTATAAAGTCAGCTACCTGCTTCCTTGAATCCTCATAAGCATCTGTAGCATCCACTGATAATCCGTACACACCTCTGAAAGGGTTGGCATTATCATGTTCATAATATTTTCGCCATGCCTCCATCACCTCTACAGGCTTCTGTGTTGTGGCTGCATTGTCCATGTAAATGATATCTCTGTTTGCAAGAAGAGGAAATGATGCCCGTATACGGTCATTTTCCTCTTTTGTAAATGTATATCCCATTTTGATCACTCCTGTTCTTTTGACAGATATGTCATGGTCTTCTTTCTGATCTCTCCGTCAGGTATCTTATCACAAAAAGCAAGCAGACGGTTTTCTGAAATAAGCCTGTATATCTCCTCTTCCTCCAGACCTCTGGTCTGCATATAGAAGATAAGATCCTCATCCAAACGTCCGATGGTGGCACCATGACTTCCTTCTACATCCTCTTCGGCACACAGAATAACAGGTATAGTCTTGTTTGAGACCGTATCATCCCTAAGGATAACTTCCTCAATTTCAGCACCCTTTGCTCCGGCACAACCGTTTCTGAAATCTATAGTCCCCCTGAACAGTTTGGACGACTGCCCCTCTAAAACTCCCGAGGCTTTAATGTCACACCTGGTTTCTTTACCTTTGTGAACCACAACATAATTCATATCAAGATCCTGTTCATCCCTCAGAAAATAACCTATATCTTTTTTCACGGATGAATTATCGCCGGCAAGATCTATATTGCAGCCCTGGTAAATTTTATTTCCCCCCAGAAAAATATGCACTACCTCTATGTGGGCATCACGCTGTGCCGTTACTCCCAGATCATTTAACAGTTCATAATCTCCGTTGAGCCTGGCAATCTGTATAATCTTTACCTTTGCACCTTCACCGGCACTGACCAGTGTCTGCATACATCCTCTTCCGGATGCATTCTCTTCAGATGAAAAATCCTGTAGTACCGTAAGCTCACTTCCACGCCCTGCCTCAATGACAAAACGCTTACCGCCGGCACATTCTTTCTTAAACTCCGCGGATATTACAACAGGTGTTTTGCATTTTACATTATCACCCAATGTAAGCACATCAACCGATCCTGCGGATCTTGCAAGATTCTCATCAAAGACTTCCCCCATAGCTCCTTTTATATCACTTCCGTAATCAGATTCCTTTACAGAGGCCTCTATGTCATCAGGAAGAGTAATTTTAACATCATCATCCTTTGAACAGACAACACCCATATCTATAATTGCTTCATTCATTCCCAGCCAGTTCCATGTGGGCGAGGGAATCTGATTTATCTTTATTGTATTTTCCGACATATCATTGCTCCTTTCACCCTATACTTCCCTTCATCTCCAACCTTATGAGATTATTCATCTCTACGGCATATTCTACAGGAAGTTCTTTAGACACATTATCAGCAAACCCGCTGACGATCAGAGCTTTTGCCTCTTCTTCGGAGATTCCCCTGCTCATAAGATAAAACACGGCATCATCGCTGATCTTTCCTATCTTCGCCTCATGTCCCACATCTGCAAAACGTGTTCTTATATCCATGGCCGGTATGGTATCTGAACGCGAAATATTGTCCACCATCAGCGACTCGCATGATACTGACGACTTGGAGTTTTTCGCTTTTTCAGTAATGACTACCGCACTTCTGAAAGTACTTACACCGCCATCCTTGGAAATGGATCTTGTATTTACATATGATGATGTATCAGGCGCATTGTGTATCACCTTTGTACCCGTGTCCAGGTTCTGGTCGTTTCCTGCAAATGTAACACCTGTAAACTCCGCCCTGGCTCCCTTGCCGTTTAACACGCTCATAGGATATAGATATGAAACATGGGATCCAAAGGAACCTGAAACCCACTCGATCTTTCCGCCTTCGTCCACTTTTGCACGCTTAGTATTCAGGTTGTACATATTTTTAGACCAGTTCTCAATGGTTGAATAACGAAGCTTGGCATTTTTACCTACAAAGAGTTCAACACATCCCGCATGAAGATTGGCAACATTGTACTTTGGCGCGGAACATCCCTCTATGAAATGCAGATCCGCACCCTCTTCCACGATAATGAGTGTATGCTCGAACTGACCGGCTCCCGGTGCATTCAGTCTGAAATAAGACTGAAGCGGTATCTCTACAGACACTCCCGGCGGAACATAAACAAAGGAACCACCTGACCATACAGCACCATGAAGAGCTGCAAATTTGTGATCTGTGGGTGGAACAAGTTTCATAAAATGTTCCTTTACCATATCGACGTATGGCCCGTTCAGTGCACTTTCCATGTCGGTATATATAACTCCCAGTTCCTCTACTTCTTTGCGAACGTTATGATAAACAAGTTCTGAATCATACTGCGCT
>CAMOUW010000026.1 GCA_946626755.1 uncultured Clostridia bacterium | reverse complement strand
GATTTTTTCATGGGGACATATCTTAACCCGGGCAACAGCGGTTTCCCGGGAATAGTAAGAGACACATATGTGGATAAAACCCGGCTTATTTCGTGTATAAATCAGGCTATTGATACTCCGCAAAAACTCATCTGCGTAAACCGGCCCCGCCGTTTCGGAAAATCATTTGCGGCAAAGATAAAGGATAAACAGTACCCGGAAGCCATCAGGGATTACGGCGGGGATGTGCTTCCGGTGGGGATAAAATATGACAGGAAAAAGAAGACGCATGAGAGCAGGATAGAAAAGATTTTTGCTGTCCTATATACAATGAAAAAATGACAGAATATTGTCCTACATACTGGACAATGTTCTTTTTTTATTATATTATGTTTACATTATTATTATTATTCAAAGTTTACACAAATATATTTGACATTTTATCGGGGAGAATACTCCATGAATCATGAAATATTAAAATCGGTTATTTTTGACCAACATGAGATTATCAAAAACGCTGTAATCATTCCGAGGGACTACGCATTTGAAGAGAATGGAAGATACGTTCTGACAGGTCTGAGGCGCGCCGGGAAGTCCACGATTCTTTACGGTATGGTTCAGGTGCTGACAGGCAGCGGTGTGGATTGGGGGCGTATCGTTTACATAAATTTTGAGGATGAGCGTCTGGCGGAGTTTAAGTATAAAGATTTCAATGATATTTTGTCGGTTCAAAGTGAGCTGAGCAGTGAAAAGGGATTTTTCTTTTTTGACGAGATACAAAATGTGAAGGGCTGGGAGAAATTTGCAAGGCGTATGGCGGATGCGAAGGAGGAGGTTTGCATAACGGGAAGTAATGCAAAAATGTTGGGGCGTGAGATAGCTACCACTCTTGGAGGGCGGTATTTTGATCGTGAGATAGGTACGTATGATTTCCGGGAGTATCTGCTTGCAAATGGCGTGGAGTGTGATGAACGGGCGTTGCTGACTACGAAAACAAACGGGGTTATCCGAAAGCTGTTTCGTGAATATTTTACGTATGGAGGTTTCCCGGAAAGTCTTGATTATAGATCAAAGAGGGAGTATGTTTCGGGAATATATCAGAAGATCCTTCTGGGTGATATTATTGCAAGGAATGATATCAGGAATCCGGAAGCTTTAAAGCTTCTGGTTAAAAAGCTGGCGGAGTCGGTGTGTAGTGAGATTTCTTATTCGAGACTGCACAGTATTTTAAAGTCCATAGGAATTAGCATAGGTAAGGATACTCTGATCGAATACATTTCGGATATCAAGGATGCGTATCTGGTGTTTTCGGTCGAAAATTACTTTTCGAAATTTGCGGACAAAATGAGCAGTCCAAAATATTATTTCAGAGATAATGGTCTGCTTAATCTTTTTTTGACGGATAAGGACACGGCTCTTTTGGAAAATGTCGTAGCATTGTATCTGTACAGAAAGTACGGCGGAGATGGTTTTTTCTTTTTGAAGTCGGCAAAGACGGGTATTGATGTGGATTTCTATGTGCAGGAAACGGGTGCTGTTTATCAGGTTGCGTATGCGCTCACTGACAGTTCACGTGACAGGGAGATCAACAATCTTGTGAAACTGTACAAGGGTTTTGAAGAGGCAAAGGAATTTTATATTGTCACTTATGAGGAGGAAAGGGTTATCGAAGAGGATGGGGTTACTGTAAATGTTGTTCCGGCGTATAAGCTGATGATACAATAATAACACATTAAAAAAGTATATCATTTTGTAAGGTAAAGAATGAAGGGAAACTGTTATGGAGAAAAACAATGTAAAAATTGCCGTTGCAGGCTGCGGGTATGTGGGGCTTTCGCAGGCAGTGCTTTTGTCCCGGAAAAATGAAGTGATGGCATATGACATAGATCCGGATAAGGTAGAATTGATAAAAAATGGAGAGTCTCCTATAGAAGATAAAGAGATCAGTGAGTTCTTAAATGAGCGGGATCTGCATCTCAAAGCGACAACTGATCCGGCGGAGGCCTTTGCCGGATCTGATTATATTATTGTGGCGGTGCCGACTGATTTTAACAGTGATACGCTTTTTATGGATGTATCTATAGTGGAAGATTGTATTTCGCAGATAAGGGAATATAATAAAGAAGCGGTTATTGTCATAAAGTCTACAGTGCCGATAGGATTTACCGAGGATATTGTAGAAAAAACGGGAGATGAGCGCATCATTTTCAGTCCGGAATTCTTAAGGGAGTCAAAGGCACTTTACGATAATCTTTATCCATCAAGGATCATAGTGGGGGTGGGCAGTGACACGGAGTATATGAATGATAAGGCGAGGGAGTTTGCAGGACTTGTCAGGGCTTCGGCGCTTAAGGAAGATGTGCCTGTTATCATTATGGGAAGTACGGAGGCAGAGTCGGTCAAGCTGTTTTCAAATACGTATCTGGCTTTGAGAGTGGCTTTTTTTAACGAACTTGATACATTTGCATATATGAACAGACTGGATGCTTCACAGATCATAGAGGGGATTTGCGGGGATCCACGGATCGGAGATCATTATAATAACCCAAGTTTCGGATACGGAGGCTACTGTCTTCCCAAGGATACCAAGCAGCTTCAGGCAAATTATACGGATATTCCGGAGAATTTGATACAGGCTGTGGTGGAAAGCAACAGGACCAGAAAAGATTTTATTGCAAAAGAAATTAGAAAAAAAGTATTGTCTATTGCAGGATTAAGCAGGGGACATATAGATGAAGCCAGTGGAACATATAAAAAAGCTGACGGTAGTGAGATTGTTGTTGGTATATACAGGCTGATCATGAAAAGCGGTAGCGACAATTACCGCCAAAGCTCTATCATTGGCGTTATAAACAGGCTTATTATATCGGGATTAAAGGTGATCATATATGAGCCCTTGCTTGAAAATATGCAGGAGTTTCGCAGATGTGAAGTAGTGACGGATTTTGAGGAATTTGCAAAGCAAAGTGACCTGGTGGTTGCCAACAGATATGATGAGCGGCTGGCAAGCCTGAAAGAAAAAGAATTTACCAGAGATATATATAAAAGAGATTGATATAAAAGGTTAAGAATACCTACCGAAGAGCCCGGGTGGATATAAGTCCGTCCGGTTTTTATGTGACTTTTTACACTATCTTACAAGGGGAGCCACATAAAGAATTCTACGCATGAAAAACTGTATTTTCGACGTTAAGCGGTAGCGTGGAGAAAATACAGTTTTTCCATGCGTAGAATAGAGCAAAAGCTTACCGGTGCATAAAAGCAGCCATATTCAAAATCCTGAGTAAAAAACTATATTTACGATGTCAAGGGTTAGCGTGGAGGAAATATAGTTTTCTTACGCAGGTTAAAGTTGAAAAAAAGGTTTATATATCCTGTAGGTATCGAAATCAACCTTCAGGATATTTTTTATATTTATCTCAGAGTTATATACAGTCCGTCGCTGTCATCGCCGTCTTTATAAAACATATGGTACTTAAGCGCTGCAGAAGACTCGGCCAAATCCTTGGGAACCTCGATAGCTGTATAGATTTTAGTACTTGTACCGGCATTAACATCCACCCAGTTGGAAGCAGGCATATCCATAAAGCCCTGAGGGTAATCAGTGGCGTAAGTAGCCACATACTTCTTTCCCTCAGAGTCCACCAGCTCCGTAGTAATATCGGCATTTTCATAAGCAAGATAAGTCTGCTTATTGTCTCCTGTATTTTCCACGGAAATATCCAAAACAATAAAGCGGTTTTCATGAGTAGACGGTCTGATAGACTTGCGCGTCTCACCCGTATCGGGATCATAAACAGGTAAAGACTTCTTCACCTCAAGCTTTTCAATACTCATATTCCAATGAGTATCACGCTGGCTTGCATAAGGAGAATCATACCTGCCGGACTTCTCATTTTCAGAATAAACACTGGTGGTAGGTTCCGGTGTAGTCTCGGCAGCAGTAGTCTCCTCAGTAGGAGCCCCGTCTCCTCCGAAAGGACCTGCGCAGGCAGTAAATGAAAATCCGCCCGCCACCAAAATACCCGTTAATAAAACACTCTTAAACTTCATAATCGTTCGCTCCTTCAAAAAATCAAACATAACCCATACACAAGATAAAGCCGCATCTTAACATTTTATAAAATTTCGCCCATAATTATAGCATAAAAATCATAAATATGATAAAATCCTCTCTTAAATAATCCAGACACACAAAATGGAGGTAAAAATGTCAAAAAAAGAATTCAAAACAGAATCAAAAAAACTTCTGGACATGATGGTCCATTCCATCTACACACATAAAGAAATATTCATAAGAGAACTCATTTCAAACGCAAGTGACGCCATCGACAAACTCTATTTCCGTTCCCTTACGGACGACAGCGTCACCTTAAAACATGATGACTACGAAATCAGGATCACTCCCGACAAAGAAGCCCGCACCCTCACCATAAGTGACAACGGATGCGGCATGACAGAAGAAGAACTGGAAAACAACCTGGGTACGATCGCAAAAAGCGGTTCCCTTGAATTCAAAAACACTCAGGAAAGCAAAGAAAACGAAGAGATCGACATCATCGGCCAGTTCGGAGTAGGATTTTACTCAGCCTTCATGGTAGCTGACAAAATAACAGTAAAAAGTAAAGCCTTCGGTGAAGAAAAAGCATTTCAGTGGGAGTCCACAGGTGCTGACGGATACACCATAGAGCCCTGTGAAAAAGACGAAGCAGGCACGCAAATAACCCTTCACATCAAAGAAGACACGGAAGACGAAAAATACAGCGACTACCTTGAGCAGTACACCCTGCAGGAACTCATAAAAAAATACAGCGACTACATTCGTTACCCCATTCGCATGATAGTAGAGCGTCAGCAGCCCAAAGAAGGGACAGAAGGAGAATTCGAAACAGTTCAGGAAGACGAAACCTTAAACAGCATGGTTCCCATTTGGAAAAGAAGCACTTCCGACGTAACAGAAGAAGAATATGCCAAATTCTATCAGGACAAATACTTCGACTTCGAAGCACCTTTGAAAGTGATCAGACAAAATGCGGAAGGAACGTCCGAATACGTAGCTCTTCTTTTCATACCTGCAAGAGCACCCTTTGACTACTACAGCAAAGATTTTGAAAAAGGCCTTTCACTCTACTCCAGCGGAGTCATGATAATGGACAGATGCAAAGACCTTCTTCCTGATCATTTCAGCTTTGTAAAAGGACTTGTAGACAGTTCAGATCTGTCCCTGAACATCTCCAGGGAAATGCTTCAGCACGACAGGCAGCTCAAAATAATCGCAAAGGCTCTCGAGAAAAAAATAGCCACCGAGCTTTCCAAGATGCAGGATGAAGACAGAGAAAAATACGAAAAATTCTTTGAAAATTTCGGTACACAGCTTAAATGGGGCATTTACTCCGAGTACGGTTCCCACAAAGATCTCCTTCAGGATCTTATTATGTTTAAATCTTCTTATAAAGAAGAAGACAATGTAAATGTGGAAAATGCCGACGGCAGTGAAGAAAAAACATTTACAAAGAAATATACATCTCTGAAAGAATATGTCTCCAGAATGAAAGAAGGACAGGATAAAATATATTATGCTTCAGGTGCAAGCGAAGACAAGATAAAACTCCTGCCTCAGGTAGAGTCGGTACTTGCCAAAGGCTATGAAGTTCTGTTTTTTACAGAAGACATAGACGAGTTCGCTATCCAGATGCTCAGGAACTACGATGAAAAAGAATTCTTAAACGTTTGCAAGGATTCTCTTGATCTTTCCAGTGAAGAGGATAAGGCCAAGCTTAAGGAAGACAATGAAAAAAGCGCAGATCTCTTCAAGTTTATGAAAGAAAGTATAGGAGATAAGGTGGCGAAGGTGCAGTTTACCAATTCGCTGACCAATCATGCAGTATGCCTTTCCAGCGAAGGTGATATTTCCGTAGGTATGGAAAATATCTTAAACAAGGTGCCGGATGCCCAGGGTATGCCGGTTAAGGCAGAGACTGTTCTGGAGATAAACAAAGATCATCCTGTTGCAGCTACCCTGACACAGCTTTTTGAAAGCGACAAAGATAAACTGGCACAGTACAGCCGTATTCTTTTTGCCCAGGCCTGCCTTATAAACGGTATGCCTCTTGATAATCCTTCAGAGGTAGCTGAAATGGTCTGCGACCTTATGGTCTGATCTGCAAAACGGATTGTGGTTTTGTGCACATCTGATAAAAAAATAACATATAAGTGTGGTATTTTATCGGGTAGAGATTCATATGCAGCAGTTTATAGCTGGAAAAAAATATATAAAATAAACTGATTTAGTACAATATGATATATTTTCATTGTGCAAGATGCACAATAAAATGCTTGCATATACACAGACTGTTAAAATAATAACTTGAAAAAATATATCTTTTCTAATATAATACTATGGTAGTGAGATAAAAGTCTCATTGCTTTATTGATGCCTATTTGGGATTTTCGTATTAGTTATTGGGCATCGTGGCTGTTAAGAAGGAGGAGAGGGAAATGAGGATCAGATTCAGTAAAAAAGGACTGATAGCCGCAGGTATCGCCGGGAGCGTTCTGCTTTGCGGAGCGATCTTTAAGATAACCACTGACAATGGTATTATTAAGAATCATGAAGTGGCACACGTCGGAACCGGTCATTCGGTTATCTCAGATGCTGTCGTTGCCGCTCTCGAAGGCGACGGTGCAGAAGAAGTGACCAAAGAAACAGCGGCACCCGGCGCACAGATAGATGCCACTGTTGATGCGGCGGCTTTAGCGGGAGTTACTATGTCATCAGAAGTTACAGATGCTCAGGCGACCGCGCAGACACAGGAGAAACCGGCGGAACAGACTACACCGCAGGCTCCTGCTGTTGAAGAAAAGAAGGACGAAGTGGCAGATGTCACAGAAGTTCATTCAGAGGAAGCACCTGTTCAGGAAGAGGTTTATGTCCCTGTTCAGGAGGCAGAACCTGTTGTGGAAATGGTTGAAGTGACCAAAACCAAGACTGTAAGAATTCCCGTGACCCAGACACAGGAGGTTGTAAGAGAAGTTGCTACTAATGTGCACAAGGATGAACCTGTTGTTCTTCCGGAAAAGGAAGACAGGTCCTTCGCAGGTGAAGTGGGAGGCAGTCTTGATTCAGGAGTCGAAGATGCCAAAGCCCGGATAATTGAAAATAGTACTCCCGGTGGTGGAGTAGAGGGTGATAAAACAGGTGAAGATGTATTTATAGTTTTTGAATAATATCTTTCCTGAAATGTTTCTTAATACTCCGCTAAAACAGCAAAAAACCCGCAGTCCTTTTCGGTGCTGCGGGTTTTTTATGTTTAGCAGATGATTTTTTACCGGAGGTATTATTCTCCTTCTCCGGGATTTTCACCTGGTTTTGACACTGAAACTGTCACCCTGGGAGCGTTTGGATCAGTGCTGTCGGATGAACTTTCAGTCCCGTTTGAGGTGTGCTCTACAGTCTCTACTGTTCCGTCAGACTTGGTAGTAGTCACCTTTACCTTAAGAGGAGGTGGTGTGATACCGGAGTCGTTGTTTTCGGATGATGAACCGTGGCCTGGTGCAACTCTCATAGTGGGACCGTCGGTCTTGGGTGTGTTGGTAGGATTGCCGCTTCCGGATACAAATCCCGTGCCGTCATTTTCGCCCAGAGTTGCAGCCAGGCGCTTGCGGTATTCGGGAAGCTTGTCCTTTGTGATAATGAGGTTCTCACCCATGGGGTTTATAACCAGTCCGATATTGTCATCCAGATCAAATGCCTGCTTGGGACCCATAAGCATAAGTCCCCAGTCATCCAGCTTGTAGAGCTTGGCCAGCTCGTCCATATCTGTAAAGAGACCGATAAACTCTTCGTTGTTGTTGTTATTTATATGAGGGATGGCTACCTGGCCTTTGGGAATGTTTTTATCCTTGTCGTCATTTTTCTTTATGGGCACGATCAAATGGGCCTTTGCAAGAGCATCCCACATTTTCTGATCCTTAAGATCGCAGTTTGCTTTTCTTTCGGGATAGTTCACCGGCCATCTCAGCTCGGAAAGGCAGGTGTTCATAGCAAAACGGAAGTCAGGATTGTAGAAGGGAGGATGGGAATCCGACTCTTCGATCAATGTGTTTTTACGATCCTCATCTGTCAGGAATTTATCCACATCAAGAGGGACATGGTGCTGTCCGTTGTCTACGGTAACTGTCTTTATGCCAAGGAGTTTAAGCCATATGAAAAGGGGACATGACAGGTTTTCTTTTGTGGCAGCCAGTACTTTAAGCTTTCTGAACTGCTTGCCATAGAAATCTACAGCGTCCTCAGCGTATGATTCTACGGAGTAAATGTCCACATTTCCATTGTTAAAGAATGGCTGTCTGGTGTTCTCGTCGATGGTGATGTAGATTTCGTCAGCATCGGATATTTTTTTGTAAAGAAGACCTACTACGTGCTCATGGAGTTCTCTTCTTTCAGGGTTGTTGTCCTTGTTCATCTTTTGAACGATAGCGGACAGCTCCTGAATAGAGAGGAATCTGAAGGCTTCTTTGTCGCCATCGTCGATCATGGCGAAGAGCTCGTTCATACGCTCCTGGGAAAGACGCTCTTTGTTTGTTTTGTTGCGGCCGTTTACAAGGCTGGTTATGTAGTATCCGCCTTTGAAGAGATCGGCGTTGTCGTTGTCTACCCAGATGCCGTACGCATTGTCGTTTTCGGAGCCTTCGGGATTGTAGGAAATCTCTTTGAATGAGTCACGTCCGATACGCTCGATACCTGTGATCTTGCATGTAAGTACAGGATTGTTTTCGGGATTGTATATGACTATGCCTTCTCCGTCTCTTAAAGTACCTTTGAGAATAGTACCTGAAAGAAAGGTGGAAGGAACGTTGTCCTTTTGTACGGTATAAACGTCGTCAATTCTGAAGATAGAATCAGACTCTGATACCTTTTCCGGAATATTGTTGTTTGTATTTTCAGACATAATAACCTCCGTGTGGTTTGTATTTATTCTATCTTTACAATTATACCACTTAAGAGGCGTTAAATATATAAAATTTTTATAACTTAAATGTGCCGGGGTATGAATTACTATATTTTCTCCATGCTGCCGCTTGACGTCGAAAATATAGTTATACATGCCCTGGATCTTGAAGATGGTTGTATGCTTCATTTTGTAAAATCTGTAGAAAATTATTTTTTTTCTTATAATTACTTAATATTATAAATGGATATTTCCACAACCATATTATATGATAAAAAAGTTATAATAAATTTTATGAGTTTGACATTAGTATTTGTAACAGTTGGAGGGATTATATGACTATTTTTAACTGGTTGTCTTTTCTGGGCGGAATAGCCATGTTTTTGTACGGTATGCACGTTATGGGGCAGGGATTGTCTAATGCTTCGAGCGGAAAGATGGAGTCGTTCCTTGAGAAGGCTACATCCAATCCTATAGTTGCCGTGCTTTTGGGAGCGGGGGTGACAGCTGTCATCCAGTCATCATCGGCTACAACAGTTATGGTCGTAGGCTTTGTAAACTCCGGTATTATGAAGCTGGAGCAGGCGGTAGGGGTGATTATGGGAGCAAATATCGGAACTACTGCCACCTCCTGGATCCTTTCGCTGACGGGAGTAAGCGGAGAGAGTCTGTTTATGCAGCTGCTCAAGCCGGAGGCATTTGCTCCGGCATTTGCTTTTGCAGGAGTTATTCTTGTTACATTTATAAAGAAGGAAACACACAATAATATTGGTTCTATACTATTTGGATTCGGACTTCTTATGATAGGTATGGAGTTCATGAGCGGTTCGGTAGCACCATTGGCTGAGTCTCCCGAATTTGCAGGATTCCTTACGATGTTTTCCAATCCTATATTGGGGATCCTTGCCGGAGCTGCATTTACGGCAGCGGTACAAAGCTCTTCTGCATCAGTGGGGATTTTGCAGGCGCTGATAATGACGGGATCTATTAGTTTTGGAAGTGTACTTCCCATTATCATGGGCCAGAATATCGGAACTTGTGTGACGGCTCTTATTTCCAGTGCGGGTACTACGAAAAACGCCAAAAGAGCAGCTATGATCCATCTGTATTTCAACATTATAGGTACGGTTATATTTGTTGCGATTTTCTACACGATAAATGCCTTCCATCATTTTGATTTCCTGGATCAGCCGGCTACCATGTTTGGTGTGGCTATTTTCCACACAATGTTTAATATTATGGCGACGGCTATCCTTCTTCCCAGTAGAAAGCTTCTTCTTAAGCTGGCTTACGCTACTGTTCGTGGCGAGGATGAGAAAGATGACGGCACTGATGAAGTTCAAAGAACCTTCCTTGCCCGCCTCGATGACAGATTTGTGCGTAATCCCGGTCTTGCCCTGGAGCAGACGTCTATAGTTGTAAATCAGATGGCCAAGACTTCGGCGGATAGTCTGCGAAAGGCTATAAGGCTGCTTTGGGATTATGACGAGGAAACGGCAAAGAAAGTGGATATTATGGAAAGTCAGGTGGATATCTATGAGGACAGGATAGGTTCATATCTTTTAAAGATGAATGCAAGTGATATGACTATTAAAGAAGTGGATAACCACGGTTTGCTGTTACGATGTATAGGGGATCTGGAACGTATTTCCGATCATGCTATGAATGTGATGGAAGCGGCAAAGGAGAAGTACGAAAAGGGAGAAGTTTTTTCCGAGTCGGTTTCCAAAGAAATGGAGGTGTTTGCCAGGGTTGTTCTGGATACCTTGGATATGGCAGTAAAAGCCCTGGAGACCAGGGATATGGATGTTGCAAAAAGTATAGAGCCTCTTGAGGAAGTTGTGGATAGTATAAGTGATCAGCTCAAGGACAGAAGAGTGCAGTATCTGGCGGTAGGTGAGTGTTCGCCTGTCATAGGGTTTATACTTTCCGATCTGAATATCGATCTGGAGAGAGTGGGAGATCACTGCTCAAATATCGGAGCGACTCTTATAGAGGTCGGAAAAAACGATTTCGATATGCATGAGTATCTGGATCACGAGCTTAAAGAAAATCATGTAGAAGATTTTAAGCACAAAATAGAAGAGGCTGCAGCAAAATATAAGCTGCCTGAGTCTGTTGTAAAGGTTGCAAAAAAGAGCAGCCAGCCGGTGACGCGTATAGATCCGGAGACCGGTGACAGGGTTGTACCCCTGGCGGATGCACCTAAGAAAGAAAAGGCTCGTACTTCCGTGGGGAAGGGGACTGATGATGATGACGATTCCGATATCCCGGAGCTTCATTAAAAAAGATTTCCGTAATATCATAAATGTCTTTACAGATTGAAATAATACAAATTCAAAAAGGAGCACGATTATTATGAAAATAGCAGTATTGGCGGGAGGCACAAGCACCGAAAGAAACGTATCATTAGTTACTTCCGAAAATGTATGCAAAGCCCTTAGAAAGCTGGGACATAAAGCCAATGTAATAGATGTTTTTTATGGGACAGAGGATTACAAAGATACCACAGCCTTTTTTGAGGACAATAACGATCTTGAAAAACTGGCGGAAGGTCTTAAGGCATTAAGTGGCGGCGTAAAAGAAGAAGTACGCAGACGCAAAGAAGCAGGCGAGTCATTTTTCGGTAACATGGTCGTGGATATTTGCCGTGCTGCTGATGTTGTATTTATGGGACTTCACGGTGAAAACGGTGAAAACGGGAAAGTCCAGGCTGCCTTTGATCTTCTTGGCGTAAAATATACGGGTCCCGGGTATTTAAGCAGTGCTCTGTCTATGGATAAAGCGATTACCAAGACTATGCTTACTCCCGTAGGGATCCCCATGCCGGAAGGCGAAATTCTCTTGCGTCACGAGCCTGAAGAAAATGCCAAAAAGAATCTGCCGGTACCTTGTGTTGTAAAACCTGCCTGCGGAGGATCCAGTGTGGGAGTGACCATTGCATTTACACAGGAGGAAAGGGATGAAGCTGTCAAAAAAGCCTTTGAACTGGAGGAAAAAATCCTTGTTGAAAAATATATAAAGGGAAGAGAGTTTTCTGTAGGCGTGTGTGACGGAAAAGCCCTTCCTGTAGTTGAGATCATTCCTGAGGGAGGTGTGTACGATTTTGAACACAAATACGATCCCGAAGGTGCAAAAGAAATATGTCCTGCAGAAGTTCCGGAAGATGTAGCTGCCAAAATGAAGCATTGGGCTGAAAAGGCTTGTGAAGCCGTAGGTATAACCACATATTCAAGAGTGGACCAGCTGATTGATGAAAAGGGAGACATTTACTGCCTTGAAATAAATACATTGCCGGGTATGACTCCCACGAGCCTTTTGCCCAAGGAAGCAGCAGCGGACGGTCTTTCCTATGAGGAGCTTGTGCAGAAACTTATAGATATTTCATTGAAAAATTTCAATACTGAATCTTTTTAAGGAGAATGGCGTGAAAGGTATGACTATAGAAGAAATAGCGAAAAGCTGTGGTGGAGTGCTTACAGCGCCGGACTTTCCCGTAGACAGGGAAATAGGACCCTTTGTAACAGATTCCAGACAGGCGGCACAGGGAGGAGCTTATGCTGCCATAAAGGGCGCCAGAGTAGACGGACACTCATTTATTGGGGACGTATATGAGAAGGGCGCCCTTCTTTGTGTGGGAGAAGATGACTATACTCCGCCTGCAGGCAAAGCTTACATAAAAGTACATTCTACAGTAGAGGCGCTCGGACGCATAGCTTGCGAATACATGAGGAAGCTTGACATACCGGTTGTGGGCATTACAGGCAGCGTAGGCAAGACCAGTACCAAAGAAGTAATAGCATCTGTTCTTTCCGCAAAATATAAAACAGGAAAAACCAGGGGTAATCACAACAACGACATAGGGCTTCCCATTACGTGTCTGGAGCTGGAAGGGGATACACAGGTGGCGGTGCTTGAAATGGGTATCAGTGCTCCCGGAGAGATGGATTACCTTACAAAAATAGTACAGCCCACAGTTGGCGTTATAACTAATATCGGCGTAGCCCATATGGAGATACTGGGTTCCAGGGACGGCATATTTGAAGAAAAAAGAAAGATAATTAACGATTTGCCGGAAAACGGCCTGGCAGTTCTTTGCGGGGATGACGATATTTTGCCCCGGGTAAAGGAAGCGGCAGGAAAAAAACCGGTATTTTTCGGTCTTGGAAAAAACGGAGTAAATGATCTGTATGCCGGGGATATAAAAGAACTGGGGCTGGATGGCACGGAATTTACCATTATGGGATTAAAAGATCATCCTGAAGGGGTAAGAGTGACAATGCCTATTCCGGGAAAGCATATGGTGTTAAATGCCCTTGCGGCAGCAGCGGTGGGACAGCACCTGGGACTCGACGCAGACCGGATAAAGACCGGACTTTCAAAAGCTTCTACCATAGCCGGCAGGACAGATATTTCCATAAATGAAAAAAGAAATATACATATAATCGACGACTCATATAATGCAAGCCCAGCTTCCATGAAGTCATCCATAGATACCCTGTCTCTGGCTAAAGGTCGCAAAATATGCGTACTGGGCAGTATGTACGAGCTGGGAGAGGGTTCTGAGAAAATGCATTATGATGTGGGGCGCTACGCTGCTGATAAAGGCGTAAATGTGTTGTTTACATGCGGTGAGCTTGCAAAGGATATAGCAAGGGGTGCCCTGAATATAAGTATGAGCGCTGATCTGGATGCGGGACTTGAGGATGAATGTGCGGAGATAATGATGACAGATCCGGAGGCAAATGTTGTACCGCTGTTTTTCGTTTTTGATGATAAAGAAGCCATGATAAATAAGCTTTCGGAATTTGTAAAACCGGGGGATGCAGTGCTTGTGAAAGCCTCTAACAGCATGGGATTTTCAGGGGTTGTGGATGCTCTTAAAAACCTTGTATAAATAAGACAAATGTGTTATATTTTACATGTTGTTATATTAACGCGCTAAAGCAAAAAAATGTCCGGAGTCAGTGTGGTCGGACAGCTATCTTTGGAGAGAAAGGACGGTTTTTTGTTATGAAGAAAAAGGTGATTGCAAGTGTTGTTGCAGGTGTCTGTTGTATGACGCTGGCTGCTTGTGGCGGTGCAGCAGGTACAACCCCCGAGACAAAAGAGGCTGAAACAACTGAGTCTGCTGTAGAATCTGCAGCAAGCGAAGAGGTTACGACGGCGGCTGAAAGCACATCCGCATCTGAAGCGGTAGAAGGCAGCGATGTAGACTACATCAAAGGAAAAGGTACCCTTGTTGTAGGTATCACAGATTTTGAGCCTATGGACTACAAGGATGCATCAGGCAACTGGATAGGATTCGATGCTGATCTTGCCAACAAAGTAGGTGAAGATCTTGGTGTAAAGGTTGAGTTCGTTGAGATCGACTGGGACAACAAGATCCTCGAACTGAACAACAAGAGTATTGACTGCGTATGGAACGGTATGACTCTTACTGATGAGGTTAAAACATCCATGGAGTGCACCAATGCTTACTGCAACAATGCCCAGGTGGTAGTTGTTCCTGCTGACAAGGCAGAGCAGTATAAGGATAAGGAAAGTGTAAAGGATCTTACATTCGCTGTTGAAGCAGGATCAGCCGGAGAAGAAGCGGCAAAGGCAGAAGGCTTCAAGACTACTCCCGTGACTGCTCAGTCTGACACTCTTCTTGAGGTTAAGTCAGGTACATCAGACGCTGCTATCATCGACCTTCTTATGGCAGGTGCCATGATAGGCGAGGGTACCAGCTATGCAGATCTTACTCACACCGTAGAGTTGAATTCAGAGCAGTATGGTATCGGCTGCCGCAAGGGTTCTGATTTAGCTAAGTTTATTAATGATGAGCTGAAGAAATTTAACGATGACGGTTCTCTTAAGCAGACTGCAGAGAAATACGGAGTTCAGGCAGCTCTTATCGAGCAGAAATGATTTTGAGCGTTTTTCCTGATGATAGCCGTATCGGATGCTGATCATCTGAAATATAAGCCTTCCCCAGGGGTTGATTTCTCAGGGAGAAGGCTTTTGTAGTTGTAAGGCTCTCTTTTCTTATAGTGTATTTAGAAAATTGTAAATGTTTAATAAGGTACGGGCGGCTATAATAATAAGTTTAAGGAAGTATTTGATATGTTCGGTACAGTTACTTTGGCTCTCCTGGAGGGCTTTCTAACAACATTGAAGCTATTTGGGTTGACACTTGCCATAGCGCTTCCGCTTGGGCTTTTGATCAGCCAGGGAGCGATGAGCCGTATAGTGGTTCTTAAATATCCTTTGAAGTTTATTATATGGATTGTCAGAGGGACCCCGTTGCTCTTGCAGCTGATAATCATTTACTACGGTCCCGGTATAGTTATGGGCAATCCGCTATGGGGTGCAGGCGACGGTGGCAGATTTATTGCGGCGCTGGTTGCCTTTTCTATTAATTACGCCTGTTATTTTGCTGAGATTTACCGAGGAGGTATCCAGTCTGTTCCGGTTGGACAGTATGAGGCCGGGTATGTGCTGGGTATGACAAAAGGCCAGATTTTTAGAAAAGTAGTTCTTTTGCAGGTTATCAAACGCATCATACCGCCTATGTCCAACGAGATCATTACTCTTGTTAAGGATACATCTCTTGCCAGGATCATAGCGGTTTATGAGATCATATGGAGTGGACAGAGCTTTATTAAAAGTGATGGTATCATCTGGCCGCTAATTTATACCGGAGCTTTTTATCTTATATTCAGCGGACTTCTTACGGTTGCCTTCCACAGATTGGAAAAGCGCCTTGAGTTCTTCCGTTAAGTAGAATTAGTACGAAAAGCAGGGGCTTAAGCGTTTGCATTTTTTTACATTTCATTTCACAAGAGGTATGACATGGCTATATTAGAAGTGAATAACTTAAAGAAAAATTTCGGAGCTACTGATGTTATAAAAGATATTAGTTTCTCGATGAATGAGGGCGAGACGCTCTCCATTATCGGGTCTTCCGGAAGCGGAAAAACCACCATACTCAGATGTCTGAATTTCCTGGAGATTCCGGACGGCGGAACCATCAGTGTGAAAGGAAATATGATTTTTGATGCTGCCAAGGATAAAAAAGCTTCTGACAGGGAGATAAAAAAGAAGAGGCTTCATTTCGGGCTTGTGTTCCAGTCTTTTAATTTATTCCCTCAGTATACTGCCCTTGGAAATGTGATGCTGGCGCCGAAACTGCTTTCCGAAGAAGGCGGAGATTCTAAAAAGAATGAGATCAAGGAGAGGGCTTTGATGCTCCTGGATAAAATGGGGTTGTCAGACAGGGTGGACAATTATCCCCACCAGCTTTCCGGCGGTCAGCAGCAGAGAGTGGCTATAGCAAGGGCTCTGGCTATGTGTCCGGATGTGCTTTGCTTTGATGAGCCGACGTCGGCACTTGATCCGGAGCTGACGGGTGAGGTTCTAAAGGTTATTAAGGAACTGGCCCAGCAAAATACCACTATGATCATTGTTACTCATGAAATGGCTTTTGCAAGGGATGTGTCTGATCGGGTAATATTTATGGACAAGGGTGTGATTGTGGAGCAGGGACACCCTTCCCAGATAATGAATGATCCCAGAGAAGAAAGAACAAAGAAGTTTTTGGCTGGTTATACAAAGAGGTTATAATTATTTTGCTTTGCGTGTTTAGGTCTATGTACAAGGTGTTTCGGACATGCGTTCATTTGACGCGCCGAAAGTATTGTATATAGACTTTTTTTTACGATGGCGGTAAAATCAGATACATTGGAAAAATCGGTTATGTGAAAAACTGCTGGATTTGGAGTTATGAGGAAGCTTATATGACAATACTTGGAATTGAAAGTGCGGCAAAAACAGCCTCTGTATGTGTTATGCAGGATGGCGTTGTATTGGCGGAGTATACCACCAATCTTAAAATGACTCATTCCCAGACTTTACTGCCTATGATCAGTGAGATACTGGGTCGTATTGAAATGAAGCCTGCGGATATGGATTATATTGCGGTTAGTATCGGGCCGGGTTCATACACCGGACTTCGTATAGGAGTATCTACGGCAAAGGGGATTGCGCTGGGAGCAGCTCCGGACGATCCTCAGCTGAAGGGGAAGCCCTGCGTGGCGGTTTCGTCGCTTGAGGCTCTTGCATACAATTTGAGTATGGCAGGGGATGTGCTTGTTTGTCCTGTTATGGATGCAAGACGTGGGCGCGTGTATTGCGGATTATATAAATTTATATCAGATGATGGCACGGTGGGTGTTTCCGGTGATGATCAGGAAAATACCCGATTTGCCACGGCTTCAGCTCTTATGGAGGATACGGTTCTTGAATGCAGAGAACTGATCCGTGTTCTTGAAGAGAATGGGCGGCCTGTGATATTTTCAGGTGACGGCGTGGATGTTATGAGGAAATGTGTGAAGGAGTCGTTTTGTCCGGAGTTATTTGCTTTTGCTCCGGTTTATCTGAATACTGCAAGGGCATCAGGTGTGGCAGCAGCTTCTATGGTCAGGATACGGGAAGGGAAAGTGACCGATGCTGACGGGCTGCTTCCTGAGTACTTGAGTCAGTCTCAGGCGGAAAGGGAAAGGTTTCGGGCGATGACACCGGAGGATATATCCCAGGTGGCAAAGATTGAGGAGGCTTCTATTTCTCCCCCGTGGTCTGAAAAGGCGTTTGCAGATGCGCTGGATAATGAGACTGCTTTTTTTGTTGTGTGTGAAAGCGGTGGTGCCGTGAAGGGCTATGCCGGTATGTATATGGCAGCGGATGAGGCGGAGATAACTAATGTGGCTGTGCGTGAGGATTCAAGACGGGGTGGTGTAGGTACCGGGCTTGTGGAGTTTTTGATAAAGGCAGGGGCGTCGGCAGGTATTAAAAGGATTGTTCTTGAGGTTAGAAAGGGAAATGCAGCGGGTATTGCGCTTTATGAGAAGCTTGGCTTTAGGAGCGTTGGTGTGAGGAAGGATTTTTACAGTTCGCCTGTTGAGGATGCGATCCTTATGGAGTTTGTTCAGGAATAGAGTTTTTGTTTTACGCATGAATCACTATATTTTCTTCACGCTGCCGCTTGACGTCGAAAATATAGTGATTCATGCGTGGAGTTTTGAAGAGGTCTATTTGATGTATGAGAGGTTGTGTGTTTTCTGCGCATGAATTATAATATTTTCTCCACGCTGCCGCTTGACGTCGAAAATATTATAATTCATGCGTGGAGTTCTGAAGAGATCTATTTGATGTATGAGAGGTTGTGTGTTTTTATGCATGAATCACAATATTTTCTCCACGCTGTCGCTTGATGTCGAAAATATTTTGATTCATGCGTAGAATTTTGAGAGTGCAAAGTGATATAAATGTGTAGCCAATAGTTATATAAATGTGTTATTATATAAGATAACTTTTTTTACATGGAGAGGTGTTTATGGACGCTAAGATAACTCTTATTCCCGGAGACGGGATAGGACCGGAAATTGTTACAGAAGCGGTAAAGGTGCTGGATTCTGTAGCGAAACGTTTCGGACATACATTTACTTATTCAAAGATTCTTATGGGAGGCTGTTCTATAGATGAATATGGAGATCCTCTGACAGATGAGGCTTTGGAAGTGGCAAAATCAGGGGATGCGGTGCTTCTCGGAGCCGTAGGCGGTGATGTGGGAAATTCCCGCTGGTATGACGTAGAGCCTCATTTAAGACCCGAGGCGGGGCTTCTTAAGATAAGAAAGGAGCTTGGTCTCTTTGCCAATGTGCGACCTGCTTATCTTTACAAAGAACTTGCAGGCGCCTGCCCTCTTAAAGGAGATATAAGTGAAAAGGGCATAGATATGGTGATCATGCGTGAGCTTACGGGAGGTCTGTATTTCGGAGAAAGAAAGACCGAGGTGAAGGACGGATTAAGGACTGCCACTGATACGCTTGTGTACAATGAAGATGAGATAAAGAGGATTGCCGTGAAGGCTTTTGATATAGCCGGCAAGAGAAGAAAAAAAGTTACAAGTGTGGATAAGGCGAATGTACTGGACTCCTCGAGGCTGTGGCGTGCGGTGGTGCATGAAGTGGCAAAGGATTATCCTGGTATCGAGCTTGAGGATATGCTTGTGGATAATGCAGCTATGCAGCTGGTTCGCGATCCGGCCCAGTTTGACGTTATCCTTACGGAGAACATGTTCGGAGACATACTGTCCGACGAGGCCAGTATGGTTACAGGCTCCATCGGTATGCTTTCAAGCGCATCACTGCGTGCAGATAAATTCGGTCTCTACGAGCCAAGCCATGGTTCGGCTCCCGACATAGCAGGAAAGAACATAGCCAATCCTCTGGCTACCATTCTTTCGGCTGCCCTTATGCTCAGGTACTCTTTTGACCTTGACGAAGAAGCAAAGGCTATAGAAGATGCGGTACAGAAAGTCCTTACCGAAGGTTACAGGACCGGAGATATATTTGAAGAAGGGGACGAAAAGGTGTCCACTACTCGTATGGGAGATCTTATAGCGGAAAGAATTTAAATGGATAAAACCATTTACAAGAAATACATAAAGGATGTGATAAATATGAGCAACAGTTTATTTCCTGAAAAGAAAAACTTAAAAAGCGATCAGATAACCGCAGGCATAGAGCATGCGCCCCAGCGTTCTCTCTTAAATGCCCTGGGTCTTACAAGAGAAGAGATGTCCCGTCCTATTATAGGAGTAGTCAGCTCCTATAACGAAGTAGTGCCGGGTCACATGAATCTCGATAAGATAACCGAAGCTGTAAAGCTTGGTATAGCGGCAGCAGGAGGTACGCCTCTTATGTTCCCCGCCATCGCCGTGTGCGACGGTATAGCCATGGGACATATAGGCATGAAATACTCTCTGGTGACCCGTGATCTTATCGCGGATTCCACTGAGGCTATGGCCATCGCTCACCAGTTTGACGGTCTGGTTATGATACCTAACTGTGACAAAAACGTTCCCGGACTTCTCATGGCAGCAGCCCGTGTAAATGTGCCTACGGTATTTGTAAGCGGCGGCCCTATGCTGGCAGGACGCGTGAAGAAATGCAAGACCAGCCTTTCTTCTATGTTTGAGGCGGTGGGCTCCAATGCGGCGGGAACCATGGATGAAGAAGGGGTTCTTGACTACGAAGAACATGCCTGTCCCACATGCGGTTCATGCTCCGGCATGTACACCGCCAATTCCATGAACTGCCTTACAGAGGCACTTGGAATGGGACTGAAAGGAAACGGCACGATCCCCGCGGTATATTCCGAAAGACTTAAGCTTGCAAAGCATGCGGGTATGCAGGTTATGGAGCTGGTAAAGAAAAATATCAGGCCCCGTGACATTATGACAAAGGAAGCAGTGCTTAATGCGCTTACCGTAGATATGGCGCTGGGATGCTCCACCAACAGTATGCTGCATTTACCTGCCATAGCCCATGAGATAGGCTTTGATTTCGACATCAAGTTCGCCAATGAGATCAGCGAAAAGACTCCAAATCTCTGCCATCTGGCTCCGGCAGGTCATGCCTATATGGAAGACCTTCAGGAGGCGGGAGGTGTATATGCTGTTATGAAGCAGCTGGCTGATCACGGTCTTATCCATACTGACTGCATGACAGTCACCGGCGGGACTATAGGAGAAAATATAAAGGATTCCGTAAATAAAGACGAGAGCATCATCAGACCCTTTGATGACCCTTACAGTACCACCGGAGGCCTTGCCGTGCTATCCGGAAATCTGGCACCCGACGGAAGCGTGGTCAAGCGCTCGGCAGTAGTGGATGAAATGATGGTTCATGAGGGACCTGCAAGAGTATTTGAGTGTGAAGAGGATGCCATTGCAGCGATAAGAGGCGGAAAGATTAATTCCGGAGATGTGGTAGTCATCCGTTATGAAGGTCCCAAGGGAGGCCCCGGTATGCGTGAGATGTTGAATCCTACATCGGCTATAGCAGGTATGGGTCTGGGATCCACAGTTGCCCTTATCACCGACGGAAGGTTTTCCGGAGCCAGCAGGGGCGCATCCATAGGACATGTGTCACCTGAAGCTGCAGTGGGCGGTCCCATAGCCCTTGTGCA
>CAMOUW010000025.1 GCA_946626755.1 uncultured Clostridia bacterium | reverse complement strand
AGATAGGACATACAGGTACATTAGATCCCGAGGCTACAGGGGTGCTGGTGGTGTGTCTTGGAAAGGCTACAAAACTGGTGGATATGCTCACCGAAGAAAGAAAGACGTATGAAGCTCATATGCTTGCGGGAAGGGAAACCGATACCCAGGATATATGGGGAAATACAGTTAAAGAGAGCGGGGTGTGCATATCTCCTGAAGAGGTGCGCACCGCGCTCTTTTCTTTTGTGGGCGAATATAACCAGATCCCGCCTATGTATTCAGCTCTAAAAATGAATGGGAAGAAGCTGTATGAACTGGCAAGGGAAGGAAAAGAGGTGGAACGGCAGCCGCGAAAGGTTCATATTTATAACGTGGATATGATAGAGGAATTTAATCCTGCATCAAATGAAGCGGTTTTTAGTGTGAGCTGTTCTAAAGGGACATATATACGTACTCTTATACATGACGCCGGTGTAAAGCTTGGATGTGGAGCATGTATGAGTGCTCTGAAAAGAACAAAGGCAGCAGGTTTTTGTCTTGACGATTGTGTGAGTCTTTCTCAGCTCCGGGAGGCAAAGGAAGCGGGTACTCTTGGTGACTTGGTTATTCCGGTGGAAAGGGTGTTTGAGCATCTGCCAAGGCTTGTTGTTAAAGAAGAGGCGGACAGGCTCCTTAAAAACGGAAACAAAATATTCACAGAAATGTTATACAATGAATATAACAGGGATATTCCGGTTATGTCTCAAAACAGGATGTACCGTGTATATAATTACAAGGGCAGGTTTTGTGCGGTTTATGAAATGACAGATGAAGGGTTGAAGATCAAGTATAATTTTATGTGATGTGCAAAGACAGAAGAGAGTGATATAGAATGATTATTTTAAAGGGAGAGGACGAGTTTTTCGTAAAAGAGGGCACAGCGGTTACTATAGGCAAATTTGACGGTATTCACCGTGGGCACAAAAGACTTATTGAGGATGTGCTTGGATATGCGAAAAAAAACGGTTACAAATCATGTGTGGTTACATTTACCTTTCCTGAAGAGGAAGGCGGAAATACAGTTGGAGGGGAAACGGGCAGGCTTCTTTTGACACGTGATGAGAAGTTGCGCATGATAAAAGAGCTGGGAGTAGATATAGTCGCAGAGTTTTCTTTTGATGACAAGCTTAAAGGGATGAATCCTTATGCGTTTATCGAATCTATTCTCATGGGAAAACTGAATATGAAGTCTGTCTCTGTAGGGCCGGATTTTAGATTCGGACGTGACAGAGAAGGTAAGGTTATTAATCTTCATAAGGCTGCTATGATTTACGGATACAACGTAAGCGTTATTGAAAAAGAGGAGTATGACCGGGAAAAGATCAGCTCTACCCGCATCAGGGAGTGTCTGACACAGGGAGAGTTTGAAAAGGTAAGTGACATGCTGGGGAGGGATTACGGCATTGCCGGTACGGTTTCTAAGGGAAGACAACTTGGACATAAGATCGGTGTGCCTACTATGAATATTTATCCTTCTCCAGAGAAGCTGCTTCCTCCTTACGGCACTTATGCCTGCAAAGCATCGAAGGCAGGCAGGGTGTATAAGGCGGTGACGAATATTGGTGTGCGTCCTACTTTGACAGGTAAGGATAACAGCGGCGAGGTAAGTATTGAAACCCATATTTTGGGTTACAGTGAGCCGGCGACGGGAGATTACGGCAAGGAGATTACAGTTTTTCCTGTAAAAAAGATCAGGGATGAGAAAAAGTTTGCATCTCTTGAGGAACTTTCCGTAAGGATCGCGGAGGATATAAAAGAAGCTGAGGAGATGCTGGTGTTGTGAAATGTAAAGCGAGTGTGTGAAAAAGGTTTGTAAATACAACAAAAGAAAGCTATAGAAACCACCTGTTTTTGCAAGGTTTTATTTGACTTATGACACCTCCCGTGCTATAATCACACATTGTAAGTAAACCGTGGGTTCAGTATACGGAGTCTCCGACCCTTACTTGATCCACAGGGGCTAAATTATAATTTTTGGAGGACAACATGATTACAACAGAAAAGAAGAAGCAGATCATTGAAGAGTATGGTAGAAACGCAGGGGACACAGGTTCACCTGAGGTTCAGGTTGCTATCCTTACAGAGAGGATAAAAGAACTCACCGAGCACCTTAAGAAGAACAAGAAGGATTACCATTCCACAAGGGGTCTTCTTATGATGGTTGGTAAGAGAAGAGGACTTCTTGACTATCTTAAAAGGAAAGACCTGGAAGGCTATCGTACGCTGATCAGCAGACTCGGACTTAGAAAGTAAAATTTTGTTTAATTAGCGGGGCAGGATGAGGTTCATTTTGCACCGCTTTTATTTATATTTTTATTTATATATTCTTAAATCAGGGAGAAGAAAATGTCAGGACATTCAAAATTTTCAAATATTAAAGCAAAAAAAGAAAAAAATGATGCCGCAAGGGGCAAAGCCTTTACACGCCTTGGCAAAGAAATCGTAGTGGCAGTTAAAGAAGGCGGGCCGGATATAAACAACAACAGTAAGCTCAAGCAGGTAGTTGCCAAAGCAAAGGCCAGCAACATGCCCGGAGATACTATTGAGCGTGCCATAAAAAAAGCAGCTTCCGGTTCTGAAGCGGATCTTGAAACTATTTACTATGAGGGTTACGGTCCCAACGGAACGGCTATTATAGTTGAGGCTCTTACAGACAACAGAAACCGTGCGGCATCCAACATAAAGTTCTGCTTTACAAAGGGACAGGGCAATGTGGGTACACCCGGATGTGTTTCCTACATGTTTGACGACAGGGGTCAGATACTTATTGATAAAAATGAATGCAGCGCAGATCCCGACGAGCTTATGATGACGGTTCTTGATGCAGGTGCAGAGGATTTTATAGATGAAGAAGACATGATAGAGATCCTTACATCTCCGGAAAACTTTAATGCAGTATGTGATGAACTGGACAAGCAGGGGATAAAGACCGTTAGTGCGGAGGTTACAAAGATACCCCAGACCACTGTTTCTCTTACATCCGAAGAGGATATTAAAAACATGGAAAAGATCCTTGACATGCTGGATGAAGACGACGATGTGCAAAACGTATATCACAACTGGGAAGACTAAAAACTGATATTTTCAGGGGGATCTTGACGTCTTGATAAATGAAAGTAAAGTAAAAATACTCTCAAAGCTGGCAGGTTTTGAAAAAAAACACAGAAAAACACCTGAGGAACTGGAAAAGCTTACAAAAGGCAGAATGGTAGCCCATGGAGTATGTTGGACAGTTATCATGACGACTGTTGCATTTTTGATCATTCTGATACTGTTAAGTTTTTATAAAGGCAGTCTCGGAACTAATTGGTACAGCTTCCTTGGCGGATCCTATGACAAATTGTTCAGACCCGGTATTCTGATCGCATATGCTGCATTTGAACTGTTTTATATAGTAGTGGCTATTGTTTTTTATTCGAAAAAATATAAAAACATGAAAAAAGAGCTGGAAGAGTATAGAAGGAGAAGGACGAACTACAACGATTTTTACGGACGGGAGGATAAATGACCACTTTTCTGCTTGAATTAAAAGAAAGATGGAGCCGACTGTATGACAGGCATGAGAAAAAGATACTGTTTATATTTAAATTTGCTTTTTCCCTTATTGCGCTGTTTTTGCTGACAAATGAAATAGGCTTTTTGACGGTGCTCAAAAACCCTCTTGTAATCATTCCTTCCGCAGCAGTTTGTGCATTCACGCCGGGATTTGTTACGGTGATCGTTCTGTCTGTTTTTGTGTTTATGCATTTGTTCAGCGTATCACTTCAGCTTGCAATGGTTGTGATGGCTGTGATGCTGGTAATGTATCTTTTGTTTTTCAGATTCTGTCCCAAAGCCATATATATACTGCTTTTGGTGATATTTTGTTTTTGTCTGCGCATAGAATATGTACTTCCCGTATGCCTTGCACTTATGTTATCATTTAACTATATATTTGCAGTAGATTTTGGAATTGTTCTTTTTTATATATTTCATACCATAGGTGCTTACGAGGCTGTACTCACAAGACAGACATCAGTAGATAAAGTCGGTGTCATATCCTATCTGGCAGAGAGTATCTTAAACAACAGAGCCATGATAGCGGTTCTTATAGGCTTCAGTGTGACATTTTTACTGGTAAATATTGTAAGAAGACTGCCGATATCTTACGCCAGGGCATACTCCATTATTGCGGGAGTTATATCCCAGCTTATACTTCTGATCGTAATGGATATATGGCTGGGAGCCGGGCTGCATCTTCCGGCAGTTATTGCAGGGACCATAGTTTCTACAGGTATTGCATTTATATTCAACGTTATGTTTTTCGGAGCCGATTTTACGAGGCAGGAGCATCTTCAGTTTGAGGACGATGAGTACTATTATTACGTTAAAGCAGTTCCCAAGAGAAATGTAACTGTATCTGATGTAAAGGTTACACATATAAATGCCAAGAGTCTGAAGGACAGAGGTACTACCGAGTTTACACCTGTAGACTGGCCGGATGACGACAACGCAGACAAGTAACATATGATTGTTATAATTTTTGAAAGGAGTAAAAGGAGTTAATGGGTACCATAATTCAGGATTATCTTTCAAAATTATATCTGCCAAAAGTAGCATGGAATGATATCATAGAGATCATTATCCTGGCTTATGTGATTTATAAGATCATGGCCTGGATCAAGAATACCAAGGCGTGGAGCCTTCTCAAAGGTATTATAGTCATAGCTGTTTTTTTGCTGATCGCATATATCCTTCAGTTAAGGACGATCCTCTGGGTATCCCAAAGGATGCTGGGTGTTGTAATTATTGCGCTTGTGATCCTGTTTCAGCCTGAGCTGCGTCATGCGCTGGAGAGACTGGGGCAAAGAAGGATCTTTTCAGGTTTCAGGGGCGGAGGAAAAGGTTACGAACGGTTTAGTAAAAGTGTTGCCAATGAGATTGTAGATGCGGCATTTGATATGGGCAGAGCCAAAACAGGGGCCCTGATCGTTATAGAGCAAAACCAGAAACTGGATGAATATTTAAAAACCGGTATCAGGATAGATGCGGAGCTTACCAGTCAGCTTCTTATAAACATATTTGAAAAAAATACGCCTCTGCATGACGGTGCCGTGATAGTCAGAGGTGACAGAGTGATGGCAGCGACATGTTATCTTCCGCTGTCTGAGAATTCAAATGTCAGCAAGGATCTGGGAACCCGGCATCGTGCGGCTCTCGGTATAAGTGAAGAAACAGACAGCGTGACTGTGATCGTTTCCGAAGAAACAGGAAATGTGGCTATTACCGCGAACGGACAGATAGAAAGACATTTGGACAGAAACAAATTAATGTCGAGACTTGAATTTATCAGAACCAACCCGGGTGGACTTAACCCGATTTATTACAGGGATAAAAAAGTTAGGGCACAGGATCAAGATGAGTAAAAAGCTTTTTAACAATATTTTTTTAAAAATAATATCTATAATATTGGCTTTTGTTGCGTGGCTGATTCTTGTAAATATCTCCGATCCCACCACCAGTATTACGGTCAGCGGTGTAAACGTGCGTTTTGAAAATGAGGCGGCACTTTCTTCCAAAGGATATACATATGAAGTGTTGGATGGTGGTAAGATCAGTGTGGAATTGTCAGGCCCCAAAACGGACATCACATCAGTATCGGCAGCTGATATAGATGCTATTGTAGACCTGGCGGCCATGTCACCATTCTCCGACTACGCGGATATATCTGTTAAAGTGGTAAAGGATGGAAATGAGGTAAAAAGTATCAAGGCCACACCAAAGACATCCTCAGTGAAACTGAAGATACTTAACAGAAACAGTATAGACTATACTGTTGAACCTGAAGCCGTGGGAGATCTGCCGGAAGGATATGCATTGTCGGATGTGACTGTGACGCCTGCCAGCGTGCGTATAGCAGGCTCACAAGATGATGTGGACAAGATCGATACAGTAAAGGCGGTATTTGATGTATCGGGAAAAACATCTGACATTTCCGAGGAAGTGAAGCTTAAATTCTTTGATAGTGACGGAGAAGAAATTACAGAGACAGATGCACAGCCGGCAAGGGATTCTGTAAATGTATCTGCTCGTATAGCAAAGACAAAGACGGTGAAGATACATTATGAGACCATGGGAAGTCCTGCACCGGAGCATACGTTTAAGGGAGTGGAACTAAGCAATGATACGGTGACCATAAGCGGATCCGATGACGTGCTCAGCACCATCGAAGAATTTGTTATACCGGCGGAAGCTATAGATATAACGGATCTGTCTTATTCCAAGACGTATAAGATCTGGCTTCCTGATTACGCACCGGAAGGAGTAAGTGTTGTATCTGATACTACTTTGAGGGCGACGGTATATATAGAAGAGGACTGACAAAAGGAAAAAGAACATGAAATGAGACAGAGGACCGGTAAAAGAGTCGGTTCTCTGTTTTATTTTTTCCAAGCATAAAAAAAGAGCCTTTTAGCTCTGAAAAACACTTGCATTAATCTTAAAACCTTATCATAATACAATGAAGGCGTCTTAAAAGGCCTGATTGTGTTTTTAAAAAAGAATGTGTATGAAGGGAGTCGAACCCCCGACCTTTCGCTCCGGAGGCGAACGCTCTATCCACTGAGCTACATACACGTACTTGAGATATATTACAATAGATGGGGATTTTTATCAAGGCTTATTGGCAGGTTTACTTATAGTGACAATGATATGTCATAATATGTATGCCTGCGGCGGGATTTGAAAAATATACAGCTTAGGTGGTGAAGTATGGAGATTCGTATAAATAAATACTTGAGTGAGGCGGGGGTTTGCTCCCGAAGGGCGGCAGACAAGCTTCTCGAAGAGGGAAGGGTTTCATCGGGAGAGAGCATTCTCAAGCCCGGGGACAAGATAGATGACCAACAGGACATTTTTGTAGATGGTGTAAAGGTTAAAAAGAAAGAAAAGGATTTGCTTTTTGCCTTGAATAAGCCTAAGGGAGTGGTATGTACTGCTACTGACAGATTTGGTGAGAAAACTGTTGTGAGCCTTATCGGTACGGATGCAAGGATTTACCCCGTGGGACGGCTGGACAAGGATTCTACGGGTCTTATACTTCTTACCAACAACGGGAAACTAACCAACAGACTGACAAAGGCTTCTTTAAGACATGAAAAAGAATATATAGTGACTGTGAATAAAGAGATAACCGATGATTTTATCAGTAAAATGAGCAAAGGTGTTTATCTTAGAGAACTGGAAAAAAAGACGGCGCCATGTCGCGTGGAAGCGTTGTATCCTCACGGAGAAAGGGCGAAAACAAGGACATTCAGAATAGTATTGGTGCAGGGTCTGAACAGGCAGATACGACGTATGTGTGAGGCTTTTGGGTACAGGGTAAAGTCATTGAAAAGAGTAAGGATAATGAACATACGGCTTGAAGGTCTCAAGGAAGGAGAATACAGGCAGGTGCAGGGGCAGGAGTATGAGGAACTGATTCGTGAAACAGGGATGAAAGGATGAAAGACATGGATGATCTGCAAAAGAAAATGAGGGATTTGATAGACAGGCTTAATGCTGCGGCAAAGGCGTATTATGTGGATGGACAGGAGATAATGTCCAATTATGAATACGACGCGCTGTATGACGAGCTGGAGGCTCTTGAAAAATCCAGTGGCATACATATGTCTGACAGCCCTACACTTAAGGTAGGGTATGAAGTGTTGAGCGAACTTCCCAAAGAACATCACGAATCTCCCATGCTAAGTCTTGATAAAACAAAGGAACCGGAAACACTTCGTGACTTTCTGGGAGATAAAAAAGGAATACTTTCCTGGAAAATGGACGGTCTGACTGTAGTTCTTACCTATGAGAAAGGCGAACTTCAAAAGGCTGTTACAAGAGGCAATGGCGAGGTGGGAGAAATAGTTACCCAGAATGCGAAGGTTTTTAAGAATATTCCTTTAAAGATACCATTCAAAGGAAGGCTTATTATCCGTGGCGAAGCTGTCATACATTACTCTGATTTTGAAAAAGTAAATGAGCAGATACCTGAGCTTGATGCAAAATATAAAAATCCCAGAAATCTTTGCTCGGGATCGGTCCGGCAGCTGGATCCTCATGTCACGGCAGAAAGAAATGTAAGATTCTATGCTTTTTCTCTGGTGGAGGCAGAAGAGGTGGATTTTAAAGACTCAGTACGGGTACAGATGGAATGGCTTAAGTCGACAGGTTTCGATGTTGTGGCATATAAAGAAACAGACAGGGAAAGGATATTAAGTGACATAGAAGAGTTCGAAAAAAAAGTGGCTGTAAATGATTTTCCTTCAGATGGTCTTGTGCTGATGTTTGATGACATAGCCTACGGGATATCCCTTGGAAGAACAGCCAAATTTCCACGTAATGCCATGGCGTTTAAATGGAAAGATGAAACTGCAGAGACTATTCTTCGGCGTATAGAATGGAGCGCTTCCCGTACAGGTCTGATAAATCCGATAGCTGTTTTTGACACGGTAGAACTTGAGGGAACCAGCGTGTCCAGGGCAAGTCTTCACAATATAAGTTACATAAAAAGTCTTAAGCTGGGTATAGGTGATCGTATAAATGTATTTAAGGCAAATATGATCATTCCCCAGATCGCCGACAATTTAACCAACTCAGACAATATCCGGATACCTGATGCCTGTCCCGTCTGTTCGGGCAACACCCGGATAAATGATGACAACGGGGTTTTAACCCTTTATTGTATAAATGAGTCCTGTCCCGCAAAGCATATAAAAAGATTTGCACATTTTGTATCAAGGGATGCATTAAATATCGAGGGTCTTTCAGAGGCTACCATAGAAAGGTTTGTACAGAGGCATTTTCTGAAGAGCCTGCCGGATTTGTTTCATTTGCATGAACACGGAGAAGAAATAATGCAGATGGAAGGCTTCGGAGAAAAGTCTTATCAAAAGCTTTTGCAGGCAGTGGAAAAGTCCAGAAAAACAAGATTATACAGACTTATCTACGGACTGGGGATAAGCGGCATAGGACTTTCCGGCGCAAGGGCTGTCAGCGCTCTTTTTTCTGATCCAAAAGAAATTAAAACGGCAGATGAGACGTCACTGCTTTCCATAGACGGATTTGGAGAGGTTCTGGCTAAAGCATTTACCGGATATTTTCAAAAAGAAGAAAATATCACAGAGTATGATGCGCTCCTAAAAGAACTGGATATAGAGGATGAGTCAGATGAAAACAGTACGCAGGATGCCGGAGAGTTTATAAAAGGAAAGGTTTTTGTTATAACGGGATCCCTTTATGCTTACGAAAACCGGAGTCAGCTTAAAGAATACATAGAGGACAGAGGCGGAAAGGTGAGCGGATCGGTGTCTTCCAAGACGGATTATCTCATAAATAATGACAGTGAGTCTTCCAGTTCTAAAAATAAAAAAGCCAAAGAATTGGGAGTAAAGATAGTGACAGAAGAGGAGTTTCATAACCTTGTAAAAAACGGGGATATGATGTAAAATCAACAAATACCTGTGTGTTTAGTCGATCGGAAAGGAGGTGTGCAGATGCCCATAAAGATACCGCGAGATCTGCCGGCTTATTCTCAGCTTGAGGCGGAAAATATATTCGTTATGGATGAGAAAAGAGCTCTCAGCCAGGATGTACGTCCCCTTCAGATTGTGGTGGTCAACCTCATGCCGCTTAAGGAAGTGACGGAGCTTGATATACTCAGATCCCTTTCCAACACGCCGTTACAGATAAATGTGATGTTTTTGCAGATGGAGACTCACAAGCATAAAAACGCTTCGGCATCTCATCTTGAGAAGTTTTACGTAAAATTTCCCGAGATAGAACATCGTAACTTTGACGGTATGATCATTACCGGAGCTCCTCTTGAAAAGATGGATTTTGAAGAGGTGACATATTGGGAAGAACTTACAAAAGTCATGAAATGGGCCCAGGATCACGTCACCAGCACTCTTTATATCTGCTGGGCAGCCCAGGCGGGGATGTATTATCATTATGGCGTACGCAAGGTTTTTCTGAAAGAAAAACTGTCGGGTGTGTATCTGCACCATGTAATCCATCGTAAGGATCCGCTGGTAAGAGGCTTTGATGATATGTTTTATGCTCCTCATTCCAGATATTCGGAGGCCTGCAGGCAGGATATTATTTCGAACAGCAAGTTTAAGATACTTGCTGATTCCAAAGAAGCAGGTATATACATAGTAAGTGCCGAGGGCGGTAAAAATGTATTTGTTATGGGGCATCCGGAGTACGACAGATATACCCTGGACAATGAATACAAAAGAGATTTGGACAAGGGTATTGCTCCCAATATGCCGGTACATTACTACCCGGGCAACGATCCTAAAAAAAGACCCCGCATGCAGTGGAGATCACATGCCAACGCATTATATACCAACTGGCTGAATTATTACGTATATCAGGTGACGCCGTATATCCTGTGATCCCCTTGAGGACAATGATGCGTTTGAAACATGACATAAAAGTAAAAATCCTGTATAATGTAGTCCATATAGATACATACCATGATAAAGAGAGGAGAACTACCATGAAAACAATGAATCCCAGAGGATATGATAACGAAAAGATGAAAGCGGTAAATTACTTTATCACCAATGGATGGCCTGAAGGTACCGCATTTGAGCTTGTAGAGAATTTTACCAAAAAAACACTCAATCCGGGTGAGATCATCTGCCTTGGTGCTCTTATGAAGACAATGAATACAATTTACAGAAAGGCTGCCGAAAAGAATAAGACCGATAAGGTGCCGAAGCTTTCCATAGTCAGCGACTATCCTCTTTTTAAGGTTGCTGTAAATGATATTTCTCCTCTTATGGGTCGTATGATGATTCTTGAGGGCGGCAAGATTTATGTGGAGATAGATGTGACAGAAGGTGAGTTCTTTGCACCCATAGACTGGATCGAGTTTGCAGAGACCAATGAGCAGCTGGCTGCTTACGACAGATTCTTGCAGGAGCTCGTAGACGGAACATCACCTTATCTTAAGCTTAAGGATGGTTCAAGCTTTAAGCTTGAAGATATCACATACGATAATTATGAGCACTATATGAACAATATCGTAGAGATAGAGGGACACTCCAAAGAAGGAGAATTCTGATCTGTTTTCCAAAGGGCTCGCCTTAAGGCGGGTTCTTTTTTTTGTTGACATTTTTTTAAAATATGATAATATGAATATATGAGCAAGTATTCATATGTGGGAGAGATTTTTGGGAGAGACGTTTATTATGGATGAAGTTACTTCTCAGGCTATAGCTGATGCTTTTAAAGTGTTTGGCGATAAAACACGGGTAAGGATACTGTTTTGTCTGTTGGAGAATGAACAGTGCGTGGATGATATCGCAGTGCAGTTGAATATGGAGCAGTCGGCGATCTCGCACCAGTTGCGTATTTTAAAGAATGCCAGACTGGTGAGTGCAAGAAGAGAGGGGAGATTTTCTTATTATTCCCTTATGGACGAGCATGTCAGTGTTATCCTGAATATGGGACTGGAGCATGCCACGGAAGATATGTAAATAGTTTACGGCTTAAAAAAGAAAGGATGAAGATCATGAAAAAGAAGTATATTCTGAGTGAGATTGACTGTGCAAATTGTGCGGCAAAGATGGAGGCGGCCATAAATAAAATAGACGGCGTGGAAGAGGCGACTATTAATTTTATGGCTCAGAAGCTGACCATTGAGGCAGATGAAGAGAGATTTGACGAGATTATGGAGCAGGTGCAGAAGGCTATAAAGAAGGTAGAGCCTGCATGTGAGCTTCAGAGTAAGTAAATATTTTAAATACCTGGACCGTATCGTTGAGAGAACGGGGCAGGTGTTTTTTGCGATTATATATGAATGATTATTCATATGTATATATTTTGGTTGTTAAACTGCCTGAGAAGTAATGATCGTAAAAGAGAGGGAAAATTTTATTTTGGAGGATTTGTGATGACTAAATCGCAGAAAAAGGATCTAGCAAGGATTATTATAGCAGGCTGTATGTTTGCCGTGCTTATGATCCTGGAGCATACGGGTATACTACCCGAGATTCCGGCGGAAGGTTATAATTGGCTGGGGCTGGGGATGTTTCTCGTACCTTATACGATCATCGCATATGATGTGGTGATTTCAGCAGTAAGAAATATAACCAGAGGACAGGTTTTTGATGAGAATTTTCTGATGCTGGTGGCAACTGCAGGAGCTTTTGTGGTAGGAGAATTTTCCGAGGGCGTGGCGGTTATGCTGTTTTACCAGGTGGGCGAGTTGTTCCAGAGCATAGCTGTAAACCGCTCAAGAGCATCTATCAGGGAGCTTATGGATATCGCACCCGAATTTGCCAATATTGAAAAAGACGGCAAACTTGTACAGGTAGATCCCGATGATGTGGAGGTGGGAAGTACAATAGTTGTGAAGCCGGGAGAAAAGATTCCTCTGGATGGTGTTGTTATAAAAGGAGAGTCTATGGTGGACACATCCTCCCTTACGGGAGAGTCAGTTCCACGCAAACTTAGAACGGGAGATGAGGTGATCAGCGGCTGTGTAAATCAAAATGCCACACTTTATGTGAAGACGACCAAAGAATTCGATGATTCCACGGTTGCAAAGATTCTTGAGCTTGTGGAAAATGCCGGCAGTAAAAAAGCCAAGGCAGAAAAGTTTGTTACGAAATTTGCCAGAGTCTACACTCCCATCGTTGTATTTGCAGCACTGGCATTCTTTATAATACCGTCCATTATAACGGGAGACTGGTTTGAATGGTTGCAGCGAGCCTGTACATTTCTTGTGGTATCATGCCCCTGTGCACTTGTTATTTCTATTCCCATGGGCTTCTTCGGAGGCATAGGAGTGGCTTCCAGAGAGGGGATTCTTATAAAAGGCGGAAATTATCTGGAAGCTGTTGCGGATCTTGAGACGGTTGTTTTTGATAAAACAGGCACACTCACCCAGGGAGTATTTAAAATAACTGAGATCGCTCCTGAGAACGGTATTTCAGAAGCGACCTTGCTGGAAACGGCAGCACATGCAGAGCAAATGTCCAACCACCCTATAGCCGAGTCTATAAAGAATGCGCATACAGAGGCGGGGGGAGAGATCGATCTGTCAGCGGTAACGGATGCTCAGGAAGTGTCGGGACATGGTATAGAGGCTGTTTTGAGAGGTGAAAAGGTTCTGGCGGGAAATGCCAAACTCTTGAATAAGCATGGTGTTGTATTTGAAGAAAAGGAGTCGGCAGGAACTATATGTTACGTGGCAAAGGAAGGTAAATATCTCGGTCACATAGTTATATCCGACGTAGTTAAACCTGAGGCAAAAGAAGCTATTTCCGAGCTTAAAGATACAGGTGTAAAAAGGACAGTCATGCTCACCGGTGACAGGAAGAGCGCAGGTGAGGCTGTAGGAAAGGAACTGGGTCTGGATAAGGTCTATACAGATCTTTTGCCGGCAGATAAGGTGGGACACGTGGAAGATTTGCTTGAAGAATCCACACAAAAAGGTAAGCTGGCATTTGTAGGTGACGGTATAAACGATACACCTGTACTGGCACGTTCAGATATTGGATTTGCTATGGGAGGTATAGGCTCCGATGCGGCAATAGAAGCGGCAGATATCGTCATAATGGATGATGATATCAGAAAAATAGCTAAGACTAAAAGAATTTCAAAGTTTACACTGAGTATAATCAGACAAAATATAGCAATAGCACTTATTGTGAAACTTGGCATTATAGTGCTGAGTATATTTGGTATCGCCAATATGTGGATAGCTGTATTTGGGGATGTAGGTGTGGCAGTAATATGTATCCTGAATTCCATGAGGATACTTTCAAGGCGTAAAAAATACTAAAAACTCTTTTAGAGTTTAAAGCCTGTACCGGTAAACTGGGCGATGTCTTTTCCGGTATCATCGGTCACATCTACATTTACGACGGACGTGGAGCGTCCGTCTTTTTTTATGTGCGCTGTGGCAATGAGGCGTTTTCCTTTTGGGATGCTGAGGAAATTTATACTGACTTGTTGTGCTACGGTAGGATTGTGAAGGTTGTTTACAAGAACCGCAAATGCAAAATCAGCCAGGGTAAATATGGCGCCTCCCATGATACCTCCTACTGCGTTTTTGTGTGTATCCTGTAAAACCACACTGCATGTGGCAGTAGTATCGGTAAGGTCGTCTATCTGCATGCCGTTGGCCGTTGCAAAGCGCTCCTTCATGAAAAATTCTTTTGCTTCATCCAAATTTTTAAATGTGCTCATAGTAAACTCCTTTTTGTGACCGTAATAAAAATGCAAAATGTAACATTTGGTGTTTGATATTTTTGTTATGTTTATTATAGTTTGTATTTTTGATATGTATACTAACATAAATAATGAACTGACACTTTTTTTGTTTGAAAAAAGATATGAGTTATTATAAAATCGTACACATGATATTGTTTTGCAAATGCAGTTGTTATGAGGGTGATTATGGGAAAACAGATTGTGTGTCCTCCGGGGATTCGTATAATTGATTATCTCAGGGAAAAAGATCTTGAAATCTTCGCGCCCTGTGGCGGAGCGGGGACATGTGGTAAATGCATCATCAGGATCCGTGGCGGCTTTTTGCCCGTAACAGATGCGGACAGGTCATTTTTGTCACAGGATGCTGTAAAAGAAGGGTTCAGACTGGCCTGTCGTGCGTTGCCGGCGTCTCCTGTAAGAATAGAGATAATAGATAAAAAAGAAGAATCTTTTCATATTATGACGGCGGATTCTTTGGACATTACAGAAAAAAACGATGAAAAAACCGATATAAAGGGCGAAGAAGAGATTTTGTGTGCCGGACACGGATTTGCAGTAGCTATAGATATAGGTACCACAACGATCGCGGCAGCATTAGTGGATACCGATGAAAAAAGGACGGTACGTCAGGCTGTTTGTCTGAATTCCCAAAGGGCTTTCGGATACGATGTGGTGGCAAGGCAGAAAGCAGCCGTAAACGGTCGCGGAGAGGCTTTGAAAAGTCTGGTTGTAAATGATATCCTGTCGCTTATTGAACAACTTACATTCGGAAAAAACACGCCGGTTATTTCTTATATGTGTATAGCGGCCAATACTACCATGCAGCATTTACTGATGGAATATGATTGCTCTGGGATATCGGCATGGCCCTTTACTCCGGTTTCACTGGGTGAAAAGAACCTTACACCCGGTGAGATTTTCGGTGAGCATTTAAAAGGGGTTTGTCTGTCAGGTGACTGCAGGATAGATCTGATACCCGGTGTCAGTACCTACGTGGGTGGAGATGTGAGTGCCGGTATGCTTGAATATGGCTTTCATGATTCTGACAAGACCGCTCTTCTTATAGATATGGGAACCAACGCAGAGATGTCATTGTTACATAAAGGCGTTATTACAGTAGCATCGGCAGCGGCAGGTCCGGCATTTGAAGGCGGAAATCTGAAATGCGGTACGGGAAGTGTGCCCGGAGCTATAAGCAGGGTTGAACCGGTGGAGATTAGATCAGGCAGTTGTCCGTCGGATTCAGAGTCAGGATATGTGATATCTGTCGATGAAAAATGCGGCATGAGGATAAATACAATAGAAGATGCAAAGCCGTCCGGTATATGCGGTACAGGTGCCCTGGAAGCAGTTGCGGCGTTTCTGGATACAGGAGTTATAGACAGACATGGTACGTTTGACAGCAAATGGTTTGAAAAAGGTTTTGTACTGGGAAAAGGGACGCAGGGTCAAAATATTTTTCTGGATCAGGAGGACATAAGGCAGATACAGATGGCAAAAGGTGCCATAAGAGCCGGGGCGGATGCTCTTTTACGAGCGGCAGGCATTACAGGGGAAGAAGTGGACCGGGTTATTCTGGCAGGAGGTTTCGGTACATTTACAAATCCTAAAAAAGCGGTCCGGGTGGGACTTTTGGCACCTGAATTTGCCGGCAAGTGTGTCCCGGCAGGAAATACTGCGTTGAAAGGGGCGGTACGTTTCTGTCTGGAAGCTTCTGAAAAGGACGTAAAACAAGTATATGAAAAACTGGAAAACATAATAAATAATGCACGGCAGTATGAGCTTGCAAATGATGAGTATTTTAAAGAAAGATACATAGAGTGCATGAAGTTTGAATAATACGGAGACTGATTATGACAAGAGAAGAATTTAAAAAACTGACTGAAAAGGGTATAGTCCTTCTGGACGGGGCGACAGGTACAAATCTTCAAATGGCAGGTATGCCGGTGGGGGTGTCGCCTGAAGAATGGATTCTTAACAATCCCGACAAGCTCATTAAACTTCAAAAAGAATTTGTGGAAGCAGGAACACAGATACTCTATGCTCCCACATTTACGGCCAATCGTATAAAGCTTAAAGAATATGGCCTTGAAGACAGACTGATGGAAATTAATAAAGAGCTTGTGGCCCTTTCAAAAGAAGCTGCAGGCGGTAAAGCTCTGGTAGCGGGTGATATGACCATGACGGGCAGGCAGCTTTATCCGTTGGGAGATCTCATGTTTGAGGAACTGGTGGATATATATAAAGAGCAGGCAGCAGCATTACAGGAGGCAGGAGTTGATCTTTTTATTGTCGAGACAATGATGAGCCTTCAGGAAACAAGAGCGGCAGTTATTGCCATCCGTGAGATCTGTGATCTTCCGGTGATGGTTTCCATGACATTTGAATCTGACGGAAGAACGCTTTTCGGAACCCCACCGGAATGTATCGCACCGGTACTTGAAGGCCTGGGTGCTAATGCTGTAGGAGTGAATTGTTCCACCGGTCCGGACAAAATGATCGAACCTGTGGATACGATTTATCATTATGCCAATGTTCCGGTACTTGCAAAACCCAATAACGGTCTTCCTCAGCTGTTAGACGGCAAAACTGTCTATACGACTACGCCTGAAGAGTTTGCAAAAGCGGCCAGAGCCTTGGTGCTGAATGGAGCAAGGATCATCGGTGGATGCTGCGGATCTACCCCCGGACATATAAAGGCGCTTAAAGAAATACTTTCAGATATGGAGCCGTTGCCGGTTAGAAAAGAGAAAAAGAGAGTTCTTTGTTCCGAAAGAAAGCTGGTTGAGATAGAGCTAAACGAAAGTTTTCAGGTGATAGGAGAGAGGATAAATCCAACGGGAAAAAAGGCTCTTCAGGCTGAACTTAGAGAAGGAAAGCTTGATATAGTAAGAAGCATGGCAAAAGACCAGGAAGAAAACGGTGCTGCTATTCTGGATGTAAATATGGGCTTGGGAGGCATAGATGAAAAGGCTATGATGCTGGATGCCATACAGGAGATAACAGGAGTGGCAGACTGTCCTCTTTGCATAGATTCCAGTTTTCCTGAGGTTATAGAGGCTGCGCTTCGCATTTATCCCGGCAGGGCTCTTATTAATTCGATATCCTACGAGAAAGAAAAAATAGACGCTCTTCTACCTATTGCAAAAAAATACGGTGCCATGTTTATTCTTTTGCCATTGTCTGACGAAGGCATTCCGGAAACGGTGGAGAAAAAACATGATATTCTTGACAAAGCCCTGAAACAGGCGTATGAGGCAGGGTTTGTGAAGGAAGATATAGTAGTGGATGCGCTTGTGGCTACAGTAGGAGCTGATAAAAATGCAGCACTGTCCTGTCTTGCTACATTTAAACATTGTTCAGAGGATTTAGGACTTGCTACGGTATGTGGCTTGTCAAATATTTCCTTTGGTCTTCCTGACAGGATATTTGTTAATACTGCTTTTCTGGTTATGTCCATAAGTCACGGACTTACTATGGCTATAGCCAATCCTTCCCAGGATCTGTTTATGAATATTGCGGCGGCTACAGATATGCTTATGAACAGGACAGGCGGGGATATCCGTTATATAAACAGGATAAATGCCTATGAAAAGAAGTGTGAAAAGAACCCTGAGCTGGCTATTATAGGAAATAAGAAAAAGCAGGATACAAAAGGGGATAGTACGGTGCAAGCTGATTCAGACGGTGAGAAAGTACATCCGGTATATAAGGCTGTTTTGGATGGTGACAAGTCAGGGATAACCGCGCTGGCAAAGGCGGAAGTGGAAAAAGGAGAGGATCCGGGAGAAGTAATAAACGCTCATCTGATCCCGGCAATAAATAAAGTAGGCGAGTTGTTTGAAAAAAAGGTTTATTTCCTGCCACAGCTCATTGCTTCTGCAAATGCCATGGAAACGGCCATTGCATATCTTGAGCCTCTTATAAAAAGACAATCGGACGGTGAGGCGGCAGATAAGGTGGTTATTGCTACAGTGGAAGGTGATGTGCATGATATAGGTAAAAATCTTGTAGGACTTATGCTCAAAAATCATGGATTTAACGTAATAGATCTTGGCAAGGATGTCCCTGCGGATGTTATTATAGATACTGCAATTAAAGAAAATGCAAAAGTAGTAGGTCTGTCTGCATTGATGACCACTACAATGGTCCGTATGAAGGATGTAGTGGAACTGGCCAAAGAGAAAGGATATAAAGGAAAGATTATCATAGGCGGAGCGGCGGTGACTCCCGAATATGCAGAAAGCATCGGGGCCGACGGTTATTCTAAAGATGCTGCTGATTGTGTGAAACTGGTTAAATCTCTGGTTTGAAACAAATGCTATACAGTTTTTGTCTGTAGTATGTTACAATACAAGAATAATAATTTTTTGAAGAGGAAGAGTTATGGATTACAAAAATGCGGGAGTAGATATTGAAGCAGGCTACAGATCTGTAGAGCTTATGAAGGAGCATGTGTCACGTACCATGAGACCTGAGGTTTTGGGCGGTCTTGGAGGATTTGCAGGGGCTTTTGATCTTTCAGCCATAAAAAACATGGACGAGCCGGTGCTTTTGTCGGGAACAGACGGAGTGGGAACGAAGCTGAAACTGGCATTTGAGATGGAAAAATATGACACGGTTGGGATCGACTGCGTGGCCATGTGCGTAAATGACATTGCCTGCGCAGGTGGTGAGCCTCTGTATTTTCTTGATTATATTGCCTGCGGAAAGAATTATCCGGAAAGGATAGCGGATATCGTGAAAGGCGTTTCCGAGGGATGCATTCAGGCAGGCTGTGCCCTTATCGGCGGCGAGACGGCGGAGATGCCGGGATTTTATCCTGAGGATGAGTTTGATATGGCAGGCTTTGCCGTAGGCGTGGTTGATAAAAAAGACATGATAACCGGAGAGGATATACATCCGGGGGATACTCTTGTTGGTATTGCTTCAAGCGGCGTTCATTCCAACGGTTTTTCCCTCGTCAGAAAAGTTTTCAGGATAAATGCCGAATATTTGGCTAAAGAATATGATGCACTTGGAACGACTCTGGGAGAGGCTCTTATAGCTCCGACTAAGATTTATGTAAATGCACTTAAAAAAGTGAAGGAGGCAGGAGTAAAAATACAGGGCTGCAGTCATATCACCGGAGGCGGTTTTTATGAAAATGTGCCACGTATGTTGCCGGATGGCATAAAAGCCGTTATTAAAAAGGATAGCTATGATATACCGCCTATTTTTAAAATGCTTGCAAACGAAGGTAATATCGCTGAAGAGATGATGTACAATACGTTCAATATGGGCATAGGTATGGTGTTGGCGGTAAGACCCGAAGATGCTGACAAAACAATAGCGGCAGTAGAAGCTGCCGGAGAGAAAGCATTTGTCATCGGAGAAACAGCCTCGGGAGATAAGTGCGCTGAGATGATCTGATTTAGAAAAGTATTTTGCCTTGTTTTAATTACAACATTTATATGTGAAAGGAAATATGTCAAATGCTTAAGATAGCAGTTTTGGTCTCCGGAGGAGGAACCAATCTTGAGGCCATACTGAAGGCCATAGAAAACGGAGATATCCCGGATACGGAAGTAGTGGGAGTCATAAGTAATAATAAGGGCGTTTATGCCCTGGAGAGGGCAAAGAACCACGGTGTTCCGGGATTTGCCATATCTCCGGCGGATTTTGCCGACAGGGAAAAGTTTCATAAAGCGCTTCTGGAAAAGCTTGATGATCTTTCACCGGATCTTATAGTCCTTGCAGGATGTCTGATAAAGATCCCGGATGAGATGATCACGAGATATAAAAGAAGGATCATAAATATCCATCCGGCGCTGATACCTGCTTTTTCAGGAAAAGGATATTACGGGCTTAAGGTGCATGAGGCTGCGCTTGCCAGGGGAGTGAAACTTACCGGAGCCACTGTCCATTTTGTGGATGAGGTAGTGGACGGTGGTGAGATCATAGCCCAGAAAGCAGTAGAGGTGAAGGAGGGCGATACACCTGAGATCCTTCAAAAAAGAGTGATGGAAGAAGCGGAATGGGTGATACTTCCCGGGGTTATAGGAGACATTGCAAAGGGAAAACTGTCCATAGGTGAGTAAAAGTCATTCATTAAGATACCGCAAGAGGTGTTTAGGAATGACGCATTTACCGGTCGTTAAAAAGTAGTGATCTTTTTTCGAAGCAGGCGGTTCCTCTGAATGGCTTGCCGGAAGATTTAGTTTCTAAATTTAGTTGATTGGCTTATCCCTCATCAGTGATAAAAACTGACTGATGAGGGATAAAACATGATGATCATAAAAGGAGTCGATATGAAGATACTTGTTGTAGGAAGCGGCGGGCGTGAGCACGCTATTTGTCATAAGATCGCGCAGAGTCCCAGGGCGGATAAAATATACTGCGCTCCCGGAAATGCCGGCATAGCTGCTGTTGCAGAGTGCGTACCAATAGGCGCCATGGAGTTTGAAAAGCTTGCAGCATTTGCAAAGGAAAAAGAAATAGACCTGACCGTCATAGGTATGGATGATCCTCTTGTAGGAGGCGTGGTGGATGTATTTGAAAAAGAAGGCTTAAGGGTATTCGGACCTGATAAAAAAGCGGCCATCCTTGAGGGATCCAAGTCATTTTCAAAGGATCTGATGAAGAAATACGGTATTCCGACGGCAGGGTATGAGGTGTTTACAGATGCAGATGAGACACTTAAATATCTTGAAACTGCCAAATACCCTATAGTTCTTAAGGCTGACGGTTTGGCTCTCGGCAAAGGTGTTCTTATATGTCAGAACCATGAAGAGGCCGTAGATGCAGTTAAGACTATTATGCAGGATAAAAAGTTCGGCTCTGCAGGTGATACAGTGGTTGTTGAAGAGTTTATGACGGGACGTGAGGTATCCGTACTTTCATTTGTGGACGGAAAGACCATAAAGATCATGGCGTCCGCCCAGGATCACAAAAGAGCGGGAGACGGAGATACGGGTCTGAATACAGGTGGCATGGGTACCTTTAGCCCCAGTCCGTTTTATACTGAAGAGGTAGATAAGTTCTGCAGGGAAAACATTTACCAGAAGACCGTGGATGCCATGAGAGCAGAAGGAAGAGAATTTAAGGGAGTTATTTTCTTCGGACTTATGCTCACCCCGGAAGGTCCCAAGGTACTGGAGTACAATGCACGTTTCGGTGATCCCGAGGCACAGGTGGTGCTTACACGTATGGATAATGATATCGTGGACATCTTTGAGGCCTGCGTGGATGGTGAACTGGACAAGATAGAGCTGACATTTACGGATAAGGCGGCAGTCTGTGTGATGCTGGCATCTGACGGATATCCTTTGGATTATGAAAAGGGCAAGAAGATCAGCGGACTGGAGAAATTCGACGGACAGACAGAGTACTTTTGCTTCCACTCCGGCACAAAGTTTGATGAAAACAGCGCTATTGTAACAAACGGCGGAAGGGTGCTGGGTGTTACAGCCCTTGGAGACGACCTGAAGGCTGCCAGGAAGAATGCTTACGAAGCCACAAAGTGGGTGGAGTTTGAGAATAAGTATATGAGAAATGATATCGGAAAGGCTATAGAAGAGGCATAATATTTATAAAAACACGGAAAGATTTCCGTGTTTTTTAAATAAACAGAAATGACATAATAAATGTTTAGAGGTTGTTATGAAGAAGAAGCATATTTACGAAGCTGTTGTTACTGACAGGGTAGATTTTCAGGATAAGGCGAAGGTGCGGGTGGTGAATGCGCCGGATCCGGAGGATAACGGAACTATTATAACCGTGAAGAATGCCATACCGGGGCAACATATAGAATTCAGACTGAAGAAACAGGGAAAAGGAGACTTAGTAAGTGTTAAAGCCAAGTCTTCTTATGAAACGCAGGAGGTCTGTCCCGTGTTTGGCCGGTGCGGTGGCTGCACTTACAGTTCCATGGATCATGAAGTACAGCTTAAGATAAAGCGGGATATGGTGCAGCGGCTTTTAGACAGGGCTTTTGAAGCGCCGGAGTCCGGGGAAACACAAGAATTGTCCGAAAAAGGTACTTGTATGAGCTCAGATCCCGGCATTTCGGGTGTCCGAATGCCACGATTGGAAAAAATCTGCCCGTCCCCCAAACTTAAGGCTTATCGTAATAAAATGGAATATTCCTTCGGGGACAGCGTAAAGGATGGTCCGCTGACGCTGGGGCTTCACAGAAGAGGCAGCAGATTTGATGTATTAAATGCGGATGAGTGTATCCTTGTGCATGAAGATTTTAACAAGATTGTAAGGGCAACACGGGATTTTTTTGAAGAAAGAAATGTGCCTTATTTTCATAAAATGGAGGGTAAAGGTTTTTTGCGGCATCTTGTACTGAGAAGAAGCGAGGACTCAGAAGAGATACTGGTTAATCTCGTAACAGCATCATCCTACGGTCCCGGAGGTTCAGATAACTGTGATCTGCAGCAGTCTGACTCTGCAGCGGATACAGATGTAATAGGAAAACAGCTTAGGTCTTATGCGGAAATGATAAAGAGCCTGCCGCTTGAAGGAAAACTGACCGGTATTATTCATACGGTAAATGACAGTGTAGCTGATGTGGTAAAAAACGAGGGAATCACTCTGTTGTATGGTCAGGATTTTATTACCGAAAAGCTTCTGGGACTGGAATTTAAGATAACTCCCTTCTCATTTTTCCAGACCAATTCAAAGGGTGCGGAAGTGCTTTATTCCACAGCCCGTGAATATGCATTATCCGGTTTTGATAAAAAAGCAAATGACGCAGAGGAGCCTGACGGGAAAGATAAACCGGTGATATTTGACCTTTACAGCGGTACGGGAACCATAGCCCAGATAATGGCGCCGGTTGCAAAGAAGGTTATCGGAGTGGAGATAGTGGAAGAGGCTGTAGAGGCAGCACGGGAAAACACGAAACTCAACGGTCTGGAGAACTGCGAGTTTATAGCAGGTGATGTGTTGAAAGAACTTGATGATATAGAGGAAAAGCCTGATTTTATTATTCTTGACCCTCCCAGAGATGGTGTGAACCCCAAGGCGCTTGCCAAGATACTTGATTACGGTGTGGATAATATCCTGTACATTTCATGCAAGCCCACATCCCTGGCCAGAGATCTTGTTATATGTGCCGGCGCAGGATATGAAGTGGTGAAGGCGTGTTGCGTAGACATGTTCCCGGGGACGGGGCATGTGGAGACTGTGTGCCTCTTGAGCAACACCCAAAGCAAGAAGAAAGAGTCCTATATTA
>CAMOUW010000024.1 GCA_946626755.1 uncultured Clostridia bacterium | reverse complement strand
AAAAATAAAAATATAACTATTAATGAAAATGATATTTTAGACTTTTCATTAGATTATAAAGAAAAAAATGGTACTCTCTATGTAGATGTAGATTAAGGAGTGAAATGGATATAAAAAAAACTAAAATAGTAGTAACAGTATTAAGTGTTAGTATCATCTCATTGTTTTCCGGTTGTTCCTCCCAAGAAGCAGTAAAGAGCAACCAGGTAAAGATTGTTACAAAAGAAACTTCAGGTAGCAATGAGTTATCGGATATGCTAAGATTTGTTAAATTTAATAATGCCATATATTGGGAAACAGACATATTTATTCCTGTTACAGAAATCAAAGACACGATAGGCGATTATTTAGGTGAAACTTCATATATAGATATTCAGGATATCAATTTATTATCGGATTCTTATACTGAATTATTAAATAATCTTTCAAATACGCAATCAAATATACAAGGTGGGAAAAAAATTTATTCTCCACAAAATGACAATGATAACAATCAAATCATATTGGAATTAAACGAAAAATCCTTTCTGGTATTTGAAAAAGAATAGTTTTTCTACAAAACATCTTAACGTCGAAAACACAATGTATATTAGTCGCTATTTTTGAAGGTGATGTTTTTTCATAGTCTAATTTTGAAAAGAAACACTTGTGTAATAAACCATAAGACTTTCCCTCAAGGGGAAGCCTTTTTTAGTTGTTGCGTATTTATTCAGACGCAGGGTATATTTTTCAATGCATTCACAATAATTCATCAATTTAAAAAAACATAATGCTTTTTTTTTCATTATAAGCTATAATGAATACTTAATTCAAAGGACATGCTTTTTGGAGGTTTTCTTATGTCGGTAAAGTATATTTTCGTAACCGGAGGAGTAGTATCCGGACTGGGCAAAGGCATCACGGCAGCATCCCTGGGGCGTCTTCTCAAAGCCCGCGGGTTCAAAGTCACCATGCAAAAATTCGACCCTTATATTAACATAGACCCGGGAACCATGAATCCCATTCAGCACGGGGAAGTTTTCGTGACCGAGGACGGAGCCGAGACGGATTTGGATCTGGGACATTACGAGAGATTTATCGATGAAAATCTTGACAAAAGATCAAATGTCACATCAGGAAAAGTATACTGGTCAGTCATCAGCAAAGAAAGACATGGTGACTATGGCGGAGGAACAGTACAGGTCATTCCTCATATTACCAACGAGATAAAAGAGAGATTCTTTTCCGAAGAGGCAAAGGATGGAGATACTACTATTGCTCTCATAGAAGTAGGCGGAACCGTAGGAGATATTGAGAGCCAGCCATTTATCGAAGCTATACGTCAGTTCCAGCATGAAGTGGGGCATGAAAACGTAATAAATATCCATGTAACACTCATTCCATATCTGAATGCATCCGGAGAAATGAAGACAAAACCCACTCAGATGAGTGTAAAAGAGCTTCAGAGCATGGGTATCCAGCCGGACATCATAGTATGCCGGACTGATTATCCCCTTGAGCCGGGTATAAAAGAAAAAATAGCTCTGTTTTGTAATGTAGATTCCTCCAGAGTATTGGAAAACATGGATGTAGATATTCTTTATGAAGTACCATTGGCTCTGGAAAAAGAACGTATCGCACAAGCGGCATGCGAAGCACTGGGGCTTGAGTGTCCCGAGCCCGATCTGAGCGAGTGGACCCGGATGTGTGAAAACTGGAAAAATCCCAAGTCTAATGTAGATATTGCTCTTGTAGGAAAATATACGCAGCTTCATGATGCATACATTAGTGTGGTAGAAGCACTGAAAGCAGGCGGAGCTGCCCATAACGCGGACGTAAACATCAGATGGGTGGATTCGGAAGATGTGACAGATGAAAATGCAGCCGAGATCTTCAAAGGCGTATCAGGTATCATAGTACCCGGAGGATTTGGCGACCGTGGAGTAGAAGGTATGATAAGTTCGGCACGTTTTGCAAGAGAAAACGCTGTGCCCTATTTTGGAATATGCCTTGGCATGCAGATATCTCTTGTAGAATTTGCAAGAAACGTACTCGGTTATGCTGATGCTCACAGTACAGAACTGGCACCGGACACCACACATCCCGTCATTCATCTCATGCCGGACCAGGAAAATGTAGACCAGCTGGGAGGAACCCTTCGTCTGGGATCATATCCGTGTCGCATAGAAGACAACACAAAGGCAAAAGAAGCCTACGGTACCGATGAAATAAGTGAAAGACACAGACACAGATACGAAGTAAACAACGATTACAGAGAAGAATTCACAGCCAATGGGTGTGTACTGTCAGGTATATCACCGGACGGAAGAATAGTAGAGATGATCGAACTAAAAGACCATCCCTGGTTTGTAGCCACCCAGGCGCATCCCGAATTCAAGTCACGCCCCAACCGTCCCCACCCCCTCTTCTCAGGATTCATAGGAGCAGCTCTGTCTGCAGCAAAATAAAATAATCTCAACAAAAAAGCACCATACATAGGACATCAAGCCTCAGCAGTCCAATGTATGGTGCTTTTTCATATAACAAATGAAACAACCACGCTAAAATCCCTGTATAAATAAATCATATTATTTTCGCCTTAGCCACTCATTACGAAAAACAGCGTCTGAAAACTATATTTTCGACGTCAAGCGGTAGCGTGGAGAAAATATAGATTTCAGACGCAGAAAAAAGCTCTAAACAACTTCTAAATATAACAAATAATTTTCGTCTTAGTCGCTCACTACGAAAAACTGCATCTGAAAACTATATTTTCGACGTCAAGCGGCAGCGTGGAGAAAATATAGTTTTCAGATGCAGTATCATACACACATTTTAATCTCGTACCCTCCCTTCATTCCCGGAATCCTTCGTTATAATCCTATCCTTGTCATCAAGATCCCGGCGTCCATCTCCTTCCTGATCCAAAAGCTTAGCATACACATACTCCACCCTTTTATCATCCAGTGACAAAACAGTAAAACGAACTCCTCCGGTTTCAACCGTATCTCCCGGACGGGGAAATCTCTCCAAAATCTCCGTAATAAGACCTCCTACAGAATCATTATCCTCAGACTCCAGATTACATCCCAGCTCATCATTCAACTCATCCAGTTTATAAGATCCTTCAACCCTGTACAATCCTTCTCCGAGCTCCATCAGAGGAACATCATCGGGGTCGTCATGCTCATCCCTGATCGCGCCCGTAATCTCCTCGACCAGATCCTGCGTGGTAATAAAACCGGCAAGTCCTCCAAACTCGTCAAGAACAATAGCGGATGAAGAAGAATTCTTCTGCATATCTTTAAAAAGCACATCATTATTTTGAGTTTCATAAGTAAAATAAGCAGGTCTCATAACATCGGAAATGTGAAATCCGGATTTCCTGCAAGGATCAGTAAAAGCATCTGAAAGAAGCATATCCTTACTGTGAAGGATCCCCACAATATTGGAGGCCTTGCCTTCATAAACAGGGATTCTGGAATGCCCGCAGTTTTTAAAAGTTTTTACGGCCTCATCAAATGAAGACTCCACATCCAAACAGATCATATCTATTCGGGGTACCATAATATCCTTAGCCAAAGAATCTCCAAACTCAAATACATTGTGGATCAGTTCCTTTTCTTCAGAGTTAAAAACCCCCTCCTCGTGCCCTACATCCACAAGAGCTCTCAGCTCAGCCTCGGTAATAGTGCCTGTAGGATTGTTATCTTTAGAACGGAAGATCCTTAAAATAAGACTTGAAAGAAGATTTATAACAAATACTACCGGGGTAAGAATAACTATAACAATACTAATAGCCTGTGCATATGCTATGGCAATACTTTCAGCTCTCTTGGAAGCAAGAGTCTTTGGTGTGATCTCACCGAATATCAGAAGGATCACGGTAAGGATCGCCGTACTTATTCCCGTAGCGGCACCGCCGAAATGATTTATTGTAAATGTAGTGGTCAGGGAAGATACCCCTATGTTTACTATATTATTACCCACCAAGATACTTGAAAGCATGCGGCTGGGATTTTCCAGTATCTTAGCCACCCTAATGGCGCCTTTATTGCCTTCGGCACACATAGACCGAAGCTTAAGCTTATTGATCATAGTAAAGGAAGTCTCTGCTGATGAAAAAAAAGCAGATAGTCCGATCAGAACAATAATTACGATTATCTGGACTATGTCCGAACCGTTCAAAAAAATCACCTCTCCGTAAAAAGTTATTTTATCATTCTAACATATAAAAAAAAAAACGTAAAAAAATTTTAGTGAAAAAAAGGAAATGTAAAAAAAAGGCGCAATATTAAAGTGCGGGAATATGTTTTGGAAGGGAGGCAGAGATGACCATACGTGAAGAAACAGAATCCATAGAGAGGCGTACGCTCAGCGCTTATGCCACATTTTCCGATTCCACACAGGGGCGCAAGTGTGATGAAAAACCGGATGAGTTGCGTACTGCGTTCCAACGGGACAGAGACAGGATAATACACTGCAAATCATTCAGGCGTTTAAAACACAAAACCCAGGTCTTTCTTGCGCCGGAGGGAGATCATTACAGGACCAGACTCACACATACTCTGGAAGTATCACAGATAGCAAGAAGTATAGCAAGGGCATTACGCTTAAACGAAGATCTGACAGAAGCGATAGCCCTGGGACATGATCTGGGACATACGCCGTTCGGTCATGCCGGAGAGCGTACCTTAGACAGGGTTTCCGGTATAGGATTCAATCATTGCGTCCATGGATTAAGAGTGGTGGATATTCTTGAAAAAGACGGTCAGGGATTAAATCTGACAAAAGAAGTAAGAGACGGTATAGCAAATCACAAAACCAGTGGTCATCCCCATACGCTGGAAGGTCAGATAGTCAGACTTTCGGACAAAGTGGCTTATATAAATCATGACATTGATGACGCTATAAGAGCGGGGATATTTAAAGAAGAGGATGTTCCTGAAAGATTCACTGATGCACTGGGGCATTCCTCAAGGGAAAGGCTGGATACCCTTATCCGTTCTATAGTGGAGAGCAGCATGGGGAAAGATCATATAACAATGAAGCCCGGGGATCAGGAAGCAATGATGGAACTCAGAGAGTTCATGTTTGAAAATCTCTACAGCAATCCTGTAGCAAAAAGCGAAGAAGTAAAAGCGGATATGATGATAGCGGAGCTATTCGGTTTCTTTATGAAGCATGAAGAAGAGGTGCCGGAAATTTACATTAAAATCGCGGCCCGGAGAGATGAGCCATTGCAAAGAGCGGTATGTGATTATATCGCCAGTATGAGTGACAGATACAGTGTAAAAATGTTTGAAGAGTTCTACGTGCCCAGGGCATGGAGCAAATAAGAAAACTTAATAAGTCACAGAAGAAAGGATGGTGAGTGCTTGGACTATAATGAATACAAAGAACGTGTGCGTGCAGCTACTGATATAGCTGATGTGATAGGACGTTATGTGGATCTTAAAAGGGCAGGAACATCTTCCTTCAAAGGATTATGTCCGTTTCACGGGGAAAAAACACCATCATTTTTCGTAATGGAAGACGGTCAGTTCTATTATTGCCACGGTTGTCATAAAGGTGGAGACGTTTTTCAGTTTCTTTGTGATTACAACAATATGGAGTTTTCTGAAGCTGTAAATGAACTGGCGGCAGCAGCAGGGATCGAAATGCCTGACCATTTTGAAAAGGGTACCGGAGACAAGACAAAAAAAGGATTAAAAGCGAGACTTTTTGAGATGCACAAGGTGGCAGCACAGTATTTTCATAAAATGCTGCAGGAGCCCGAAGGAAAAAAAGCATTGGATTACTTAAAAGGACGAGGGATCTTATCCAATACTATCGTCGCCTTTGGTATGGGATATGCACCAAGGGAAAGAAATGCGGTATACAGCCATTTGAAAGAGCAAGGGTTTACCGACGAGGAAATGAAGGAGTCCGGTTTTTTCAGCTACAAGTCTGGCAGTCCGTACTGTATCCTGACGGACAGGGTGGTTTTTCCCATAATGAATAAAGCTTCAAAGGTTATAGCCTTTGGCGGACGACGCCTGTCAGAGGATGTTGAACCTAAATATATCAATTCATACGAAACGGAAATATACAAAAAAAAGGATAATTTATTTGGTATTCATCGGGCGCAGAGAGCAGGAAGCAACCGGATCTTTCTTGTAGAAGGTTATATGGATGTTGTATCGGTGCAGCAGGCGGGATTTGCCCAGACTGTAGCCACCCTTGGTACGGCATGTACTAAGGAACAGGCAGGACTTCTTGCAAAAATAGCAAAAAAGGTATACCTCATATATGACAGGGATAAAGCCGGTATTGCTGCGATGTCCAGAGCTATACCCATACTGAGGGAAGCAGGGCTTTTTGTAAATGTGGCGGATATGAGCCCCTTTAAAGACCCTGATGAGCTTATAAAATCAGAAGGGCGGGAAGGGTTTGAGAGACGTATAGACACGGCGATCAATTCTCTTTTCTTTGAGCTGGATGTGCTTGCTGACGGGTATGACCGTAAGGACCCAAGCGAAAATGGTGAATTTGAACTGGCTACAGCAAAAAAGCTGGCCGATATAGATAACCGTTTTGAAAGAGAACAAAGTATAAAAACTGCGGCCGGTCGTTACGGTATAGATGTTTCACTTTTGACCAATGAAGTAAACCGGATAGGGGACGAGAGGATGCCGGCTGAAGGAATCGTTGTCAGGACGGTACGAAACACATCGTCTTTACGACCGGATGAAAAAAAGAGGCCTTCATCTTATGCTGATGAGAAAAATATTCTCATTTACATCATAAAGGTGCCGGAATACACACATAAAGTGAAAGAATTTATTAAATTGGATGATTTTTCCGAGGGAATGGTCAGGTCGGTTGCGGGATTGATATACGACCACTTTGACTCGGGGAAAAGTATAAATGTAGCCCAGATAATGTCACATTTCCATAATGAAGACATGGGAGATATAGGATATATTTTCAGCGACAGCACATTTGACGCACTGGAAGAACAGGAACAAAAAAAACTTTTATCTGATTCGGTGTTATCTATGCTGCGGCGTATAAATGAGCAAAAAATAGGAACATGTACCAATGAAGAATGGCAGGAGCTTATAATCAAAAAAAAGAAACTGGAGAGTATGGATAATATTTTTGACGGATAAATTTTAAAAATGGTGCGTATGGATATATTTTATAATTAAGGAGGATGTTAAATGGCTACCGAAAAGAAAACAAAAAAAGAAGTAACCAAGAAAGAGACTAAAAAGAAGATGAATGACGAGATTAAGGATGAAGTGACGGAAGTTTCTTCTGAAGAAGTGACTGAAACCGGAAAAAAGACTGAGAAAAAGCCTGCAAAAAAGACAGCTTCCAAGAAAAAAGAGAATACATCCTCTAAATCTAAAAAGGAAGATACTGAAACGAAAACAAAGACCAGGACGGAAAAAGAACTCACCAATGATGATGTGGATGAGGAACTGGATGAGGAAGCCCAGGCAGCAAAGATGGAAGAGGCTCTTTCAGATCTTATATCCATCGCCAAGAAAAATAAAAATGTTGTCAAGATGGAAGATATTTCGGAGTTCCTGGGAAGTACCAATTACGGGACGGATAATCTTGAAAAGGCTATAGAGATTTTTGAGAAAAACGGAATCGAAGTAGATCTTTCCGACGAACTGCACGAAATAGAAGAATTGGATGATCTGGACAATCTGGATGATCTGGACGTTCTCGATGATGATGAAGACTCCATTCTGGACGATGACGATGATGAGATTGATGTAAGAAAGATAGATATTTCCGTGCCGGAAGGAATAGGTACGGATGACCCCGTACGTATGTATCTTAAAGAAATCGGTCAGGTTCACCTTCTTTCTGCTGAAGAGGAGATAATGTACGCTAAGCAGATGGAAGAAGGGGATATGGCGGCAAAGGACAGGCTGACAGAGGCCAATCTTCGTCTGGTGGTGAGTATAGCTAAGCGTTATGTGGGGCGTGGTATGCATTTTCTCGATCTTATTCAGGAAGGAAACATGGGCCTCATAAAGGCAGTGGAAAAATTTGATTACCGAAAGGGGTATAAGTTCTCCACTTATGCTACATGGTGGATCAGGCAGGCTATTACAAGAGCCATTGCCGACCAGGCCAGAACAATACGTATTCCGGTTCACATGGTTGAAACCATAAATAAACAGATAAGGGTATCCAGGCAGCTCCTTCAGGAATTGGGAAGGGAGCCCAAACCGGAAGAAATAGCAGAGGCTATGGATATTCCGGTAGAGAGAGTAAGGGAGATACAAAAGATTTCACAGGATCCCGTGTCGTTGGAGACACCTATCGGAGAGGAAGAAGACAGCCATCTTGGTGATTTTATTCAGGATGAAGATATCGAACAGCCGGCAGAGGCAGCGGCGAGAACACTCCTGAAGGAACAGATAAATGAAGAGCTGGCTACGCTGACGGAAAGAGAGCAGAAGGTACTCAGGCTCAGATTCGGTCTGGATGACGGAAGAGCACGAACCCTCGAAGAGGTAGGCAAGGAATTTCAGGTGACGAGAGAGCGTATAAGACAGATTGAGGCTAAGGCTATCAGAAAGCTGCGTCAGCCCAGCAGAAAGAAAAAACTCCAGGATTATCTGGATTAATAAAACAGGGGGTGATTCAGTGTGACGGATATCAGCCTGTCGCCGCGTTTAAAAACAGTAGCGGAAATGATCCCGGCAGATAAAGTAGTAGCGGATATAGGAACGGATCACGGGTATCTCCCTATATTTCTTGTGAAAGAGAAAAGAGCGAAAAAGGTTATAGCTTGCGATGTAAGGAAGGATCCCCTGTCTAAAGCAGAAGATAATGCAAAGAGTGCGGGGGTTTATGACCATATAGATTTCAGACTGTCCGACGGACTTGAAAAAATACCTTCCGGAGAGGCTGATATATATGTGATATGCGGAATGGGCGGATTTGTTATAATGGGTATCCTTGAGTCGGCCATAAGCGAAAACAAACTGCCTTCCGGAGCCGGTTTTATCTTATCTCCTCATAGTGATGAAGAGGCGTTCAGGCGTTTTTTGTACAAAAATGGTTTTTTTATAAAAAACGAAAAGTTTATTTGTGATAACGGGATGTTTTATGTTATATTTTCCTGTGTATATGATTTAAAAAAAAGGGAGGCGTCCGACAGGGAATACAGATACGGAGCCATCCCCGTAAAGGAAAAACAACCGGAATTGAAAAAATTTTTATTGAGAGAAAAAAGGATTCTGGAGGAAACCAGGGCTAAGCTTTTGGAAAATGCCGCTCATTCGCAGAATGTTCGTGAAAGACTGGTACAGGTGGAAGACGACCTGAAAAAAAATGCAGATGCCCTGCATGTTTTCGAAGAATAATACAAAACAGAGAGGATAAATACAATGAGTAAAATAGCGGTAATGGGTTATGGAACTGTGGGATCGGGAGTTGTTGAGGTCTTAGATATGAATAAAGATCTTATTGCTTCCAATGCAGGAGAAGAGGTGGAGGTAAAGTACATCCTTGATCTCAGGGAGTTTCCGGGAGATCCCTTTGAAGACAAAATAGTTCATGATGTGGATTTGATCATGGAAGATCCTGAGGTGAGCGTGGTTGTGGAGACCATGGGAGGTACCGGTGCGGCCTATACATTTGTAAAAAGAGCTCTGGAAAACGGCAAAAGTGTGTGTACTTCAAATAAAAACCTGATCGCTGCATTTGGATCCGAGCTTCTGGCTATAGCCCGCGAAAAGAATGTGCGTCTTCTTTTTGAGGCGGCAGTAGGTGGCGGAATTCCCATCATTCGCTCAGTAAATGAAGCTCTTACAGCAGATAAGATAGATTGCGTAACAGGTATTTTAAACGGAACCTGCAATTACATACTTACGAAGATGGCAAGAGAAGGGGCTGAGTTTGACGCTGCTCTAAAGGAAGCTCAGGAAAATGGATTTGCAGAGGCAGATCCCGCTTCTGATATAGAAGGTCATGATTCCTGCAGGAAGATCGCCATTATGGCATCACTTATAAGCGGGAAAAACGTGGATTTTGAAAATATTTATACAGAGGGTATTGATAAGATTACCTCAGAAGACTTTAAGTATGCAGACAGTCTGGGGATGAAGATCAAGCTGTTTTCCGAATGTATTTATGAGGATGGTAAGCTGAAGGCGATAACAGCACCGTTTATTATAGACAGAGATCATCCCCTTTATGGTATAGACGGCGTTATAAATGCTGTGTGCGTACATGGCAATGCAGTAGGAGATCTGGTATTCCAGGGGGCCGGTGCAGGAAAACTGCCTACGGCCAGTGCAGTAACCGCTGACATTGTGGATGCAGTAAAAAATAAAGAGGCATCCCACAAGCTTTTATGGGATGCAACCCAGCTTAAACCTGAGGATGCGAAGAAATACAGCTACAGATATTTTATAAGATTAAATGAAGCTGACAAAGAAAAAGCAGCAGATATATTTAAAGACTGTGAATTTGTTAAAGCGGCAGGAGTGGATTCGGAGATCGGTGCATTTACTTCTGAAATAACACAGGAAGAGTTTGAGACGGCAGCTTCTTCACTGGAGCTTATCAGCTTTATCAGACTTTCAGATACAAAATGATCGTTTTTGCGATTTAGGATACACTATAAACAAGCTCCGGATAAAATCCCGGTTTTATAGCATAGATAGAATGAAGCTGTAATAAAAAAAGGAGAATATGCCCGAAGAGGGCATGACAGAGTATTATGATAAAAGCAGTTAAATTTGGAGGGAGTTCACTTGCTGATGCTTCCCAGTTTAAAAAGGTGGCAGGGATAATTAAATCTGACCCGGACAGAAAATATGTGGTACCTTCTGCACCGGGAAAAAGATTTCAAGGTGATACAAAGGTGACGGATCTTTTGTATAAATGCTATGGTGAGGCAAAGGTGAATAATGATTTCACCGAGACTCTTTCTCTTATAAAAAGCAGGTATGATGAGATAATAAAGGAACTGGGCATTGAAATGTCTCTCGACGAAGAGTTTGCCCGTATTAAGGAAAAACTTCAGACAGAAGAAAACTCAGACTATGCAGCTTCCAGGGGAGAATATCTTAACGGCCTGGTATTGGCAGAGTACCTTGGATTTGAGTTTTTGGACTCGGCAAGAGTTATCAAATTCGATAAAAACGGGGCTTTTCTTGATGAGGAGACCAATGAAGCACTCCAAAAGGCTCTTTCCCAGATGGAAAATGCCGTTCTTCCCGGTTTTTACGGATCTATGCCTGACGGTTCTATAAAAACCTTTTCAAGAGGAGGCTCTGATATAACAGGCTCTATCCTTGCCCGTGCACTTCACGCCGACGTGTATGAAAACTGGACGGATGTGTCCGGATTTATGGCAGCCGACCCGCGTATAGTAGAAGGTGCAAAAAGTATAGATATAATCACTTATAAAGAGCTAAGGGAGCTTTCTTATATGGGAGCCAGCGTTCTTCACGAGTCTGCTATTTTCCCCGTTCGTAAAGAAGGTATTCCGGTTAATATACGCAATACCAATGATCCCGAGGCTGAAGGTACTCTCATTGTGGAAAGTACCCTTCATGTTCCGGAACACACACTTACCGGTATTGCCGGAAAGAAGGGCTTTGCCGCTGTCAGCATTGACAAAGATATGATGAATTCCGAGATCGGTTTCGGACGCAAGGTTCTGGAGGTGTTTGAAAAGAATGGTCTTTCTTTCGAGCATATGCCTTCGGGAATCGATACGATGACTGTTATTGTAAGCATGGAGGATTTTATTTCCAAAGAGCATCAGGTTATCGCACAGCTTCATCAGGCAGTGGCTCCCGACAGCATAGACCTTGAGGCCAATCTCTCTCTTATAGCAGTTGTTGGAAGAGGTATGAAGAATGGTGTCGGTATAGCATGCAAAGTGTTCCAGGCTCTGGCTGATTCAGGCATAAGCATAAAAATGCTGGATCAGGGCTCAAGCGAGCTTAGTATTATAGTCGGTGTGGAGGATAAGCATTTTGAGGATGCCATAAAGGCTATATATAAAGCTTTTTTCAACTGATTGTATAAAAAATATAAGTCTTTGATTATTATCCGGACTCTTTTTTGAGTAAAATTATGTCAGAATAAAAGTCTGTATACCCCATGTGTCGTGCACGCTGCCGCTTGACGTCCGCCCCACGGGGATACAGACTTTTTTTATATGGCGCAGTGTGTATGAAAAAAATTTTAATCTGCGATATATTATCCTGACTTTTTTAGTGACTCTATGTGTAGAAAATAGAAAAAACTGCGTATGTATATATTGTCTTTCGGACGTCAAGCGGTCGCGCGCCCGAAAGACAATATATACATATGCAGTTTCGTGAGCCGTAGAAAAGAAAGCTATAAAAATATATAAAAAAGTCTATATACCATGTGTTTTAGGCACGCGACCGCTTGACGCCTAAAACACATGGTATATAGACTAATTATGATAACCGTCTAAGTATACTCTACTTTATCGTGCCCCTTCCTGCAACTGCCGGAACAGTTCCTTGTATTCCGCAGGATTATCCATCACATACACAAAAGAATACACGATCATAAATATTATGATCATAGTTACAACACCGAGAACAAGGCCGATCCGTGAACGCATATTAAAACGTCCGCCCACATATCTGGAAAGAACCGCCAGGGTAATAGCTACGGCAGAAACAATGATCCCCGGCATAACTGTGATCATAGCAGGTATGGAAAAAAGTCCGATGATAAGTGACCAGCTGCCCAGAGTAGAAGCATTACGCTCATCCTGTTCATTTACATCTTTTTTTACGTAATAATCCTTATATTGTTTCATCTGTACTCCTGAAAAAATATATCATCATATCATGTACCACATGGAGATCATGCTCACATATGCTTACGGATTTCCGGGATCCGGGAAAACAAAGGAAGCAGTCCGCAAGCAATAGCGATACCGGAACAACCCTGTATTATGTTCATGGGAATCTCAACCAAAGCGGCAGTACCGTACAGTACCGACTCAAATGCAAGATATCCGCCGGTAAGTATTGCCGTAGCAGCGGCACCGGCTATAATAAGTCTGAGAAAATGGTTCTGTATTTTCAAAGAAAGACCTTTGTAAATCCCGGTTACAACAATAGCACATACTGCTTTAATGATAAAAGTGGCAGGTGCATATATGGCGTACCCCGAAAAAAGATCGGCAAGTGCGGAGCCTATTCCGGCGGCAAGCATACCAAATCCGGCGCCCGGGAATATGCCGGCAAGAAGGACAAAAGCATCGCCAAAATGAATATATCCCTGAGTAGCAGGAACAGGTATTTTTATGATAAATGTAGCTATACAGGTCAGTGCAGCAAATACCGCTGTCAAAGTGAGCCTGGCAGTTCTGTCCATACATGTCCCCACCTTTCATAATAGTATACTAAAATATAAAGAAAAGAGAGTGGCATGTCAAGTGATAAACATTATTTGCCGTGACTAAATAAGATATGTTACAATGTAGCGGATAACGACAACAAAACAACGAAGGGGGAGGGTGTGATGGATGCTGTTTTACTGATGATGCTTTTACCTGCCGGTGCATGTATTGTGACAGGGATCATTTTACAGATAATAGCTGTTTCAAAGAAAAAAAGAGGGGCGCTGGGGCCGGTTCTGATAGCGGCAGGTATAATATTTGCAGTAGTGACACTGGTTACGGTATTGTCCCTGAGATAATATACACATAAAAAGGTGAAGATATGAACGAGACGATCAATCCTTTATTTACAAAAGAAAATGCAGAGGCTATTTTTGTGCCTGCCGTGGTGCGGGAAGATTTATGTACCATTATTGAAGAGAACCTTAAGAAAGCAGGTTTTTATTACAGAATTGCCTACAGAGTCAAGCGTGCCGAATCTATAACTGAGAAAATGATAAAAAGGGATTACGGACGAAAAGGTACTGATTATGAAAACAAGAAGCTTCAGGATCTGGTAGGAGTACGTATTATTTTGTATTTTGAGGACGATATGTCTATCGTAAGGACTCTTTTGGATTCTATTTTTTCAGAACCGGGGCATTGGGACACAACAGAAACGACCGTTTACGAATTCAGAGCCATGAAAATAAACGGAACGTTCAGACTGCCGAATTATCTTAGCAAAATGATTGTAAATCCCCATCTTACGGATTATGTGGATGACACCTTTGAAATACAGGTACGTACCAATGCTTTTGAGGGATGGCATGAGATAGAACACGATCTGCATTATAAAGGCAATGCTTTCAACGAAAAAAATGAAACCCTTTCCCGTCGTATGAACTCTATACTGGCCACTCTTGAATTGTGTGACAACTCACTTGTTACATTGATCGAGGATCTGGGGCACCAGCATTATAAAGATAAAAACTGGGAAGATATGATACGGTGCCATTACCGTATAAAATTTTCAAATGAACCCCTTATGAAGGAGATAATTGAGTGTTTTGACCAGGATCTTGAGCTGGCTAAGATGTTTTTCAAATTTGAACGTCGTAAGCTCCTTGTTACCATGTGGAACCGTAATACAGAGCCTGAGATCAGGCATGATGTAAATGATGCTGTCAGAGTGGTAAATGAGTTGGGACCGCGTAGTGAAAAGATTTTTGAGATTTTTTCAAACCAGGGGAAAAAAGGTTCCGGTCAAAAACGAAAAAAATTTGAACCATTTAAACCACTCGGCATTTTTCCCGTTTTTGCTTCCGGAGTGGAGATAGATACAAGCGTACTTGGTATGCAGGAAGCGTTTGACGCAGCAGCTTCTTATATGTATTCCTGGGTAAAGGCACGTATGGGGGAGGTTTTTTTAGATCTTCCGGAGGAAGTGAGTCCTTATGACAATGAGGTGCCGGGCTACCGTATACTCCTCAGATATGACAGGGAAAAAATGAGTTTTTCCGAGATGACCACGCATCCGGATCTGGCGGCAGCCAGCAGAATATGGGTTTCCAATGCGTCAGTTGAAAAAAAAGGTGATAAACTTGTATTTACGGTGACAAACAAATTTGCTGAGCCGTTGGAAAAATACAGAGATCCCCAGATAGGTATTTTTTCAAGACCAAATTTTTACGGCGAGATTGCCGATAATATCGGGATAATTGATGTGGACCGTATGACCGAAAATGCTGTTGAAGTTACTTTTGAAACACTGGGAGATATGTATGATCTTATTTACAGCGGACGCAGGCATTTTCCCGTTGCTGTATTTATGGTTACCGAAAAGAACTGGGCAGACAAATTGGATATAGACTATTTTGCATTTCTGGTTGGATACTATACCCACATCAGAGTAGTGACAGATCCCGGGGTACAGGACGCTATAGCAAAAGAATATGAGTTGAAAAAAGAAGAATACAGAGACTGCGCGCTGATTTTTTATCCCGGAGAAGCACCGCGTATCAGTTATAAACAGGATATTTTGGATACTTCATATGAGGTGATAAAGTTTGACACCAAAAAATACTGGAACGAAAACGGATGCCGTGCATTCAGAAGGCAGCTTGTATCTGATATTCGCAGTAAGATAGTGGAAGATGTAGACGAGGATGTTTATCTGAACGGCAACTCCATAAAACTTGCCCAGGTTTCAGAGGAATGGGATGTATGTGATTCGGAAGGTAAAGATCTGGGATATACAATAGACAGAGCAGATGCCAAAAATCTTAAAAAGGGCATGTTTCACAGAGTTGTGAGTATTTATACAGTATCCGGGGACGGTCATGTGCTTATTACAAGAAGGGCAGTACAAAAAAGTCATCCCCACAGATGGGAGATAACGTGCGGGTCTGTTCTTGCGGGAGAAACGGCTGTTCAGGGAGCTATAAGAGAATTGCTTGAGGAAACAGGGTTGAAGGCAGAGCCTGAAGATTTGTCCGAGTTGTACTTTTACACAGACGAAAAAAGACATTGTGTATACTATGGTTTCGTTATGTCTGTGGAAAGTAAAAATGTTCAGGTTACTGTATCGCCCGAAGAAGCTGATAAATATATGTTCATGCCTGTAGATGAGTTTTTCGGTTTTGTGGATACCGAGAAATTTGCAAGATCTGAGTCTGAGAGATTTAAGGTTTTTAAGGACAGGATTACGCGTGAGATAAAAAACAGGGTTCGGGAGATCACATGATTTGACATCATCTGAAATTTGCTATATTATGATAAGACTGAATGAAAGAGAGACGTGAACAGATGGCGGATAATAATACACATCTTTTTAATAAACAGGTACCCAATCCCATTTCCGTGGAAGAGATACTGGAGAAAGTGTATCTTTCCCTCAAGGAAAAGGGTTATGACCCTGTGGATCAGATGGTGGGTTATATTATGTCCGGAGATCCCACTTATATTACAAGTCACAACAACGCCAGAAGTCTGATCATGAAGGTTGAACGTGATGAACTCGTTGAAGAAGTGATCAGATTTTTCATTAAAGGCAAGGGTCTGTAATTCATGAGATTGCTTGGACTTGATTTTGGGGAAAAGTACGTGGGTGTGGCTGTCAGTGATGAGTTGGGACTGACGGGGCAGCCTCTTGAAAGCATACAAAGAAAAGATGCGGGAAAACTGCGTAAGACCTATGCACGTATAGAAGAGATTGTTAAAGAGTACGATGTTGAAAAGATAGTGGTAGGTCTGCCGAAAAATATGGATGATACGGAAGGCACCAGCGCCGCCATTTGCAGGGAGTTTGCTGAAAATGTAGGTCGCAGGACGGGTCTTCCTGTTGTTTTGTGGGATGAACGTCTCTCTTCAGTTTCAGCCGGTCGTATACTTGAGGAAAGCGGGATACGTCGGGAAGACAGAAAAGATTATATAGATAAGATCGCCGCAAGTATTATTTTGCAGCATTATCTTGATCACTTGAAGAAATGATTGAAAGGAGACTATATTGCCATGAGTGATGAGACTATTGTTTTTGAAACAGAAGACGGAGAAGAGGTAGAACTTGTAGTCATAGATGAAACACAGTTTAACGGAACAAGTTATATACTTGTAGCAGAAGCATTACCGGAGGAAACGGATGAAGAGGCCGAAACTGACGAGACTGTGGATGTGATGATACTTAAGTCAGTAGGAAGCGATGAAGAAGGCGAAGAGTCCTTCGAGACAGTGGAAGATGATACAGAGCTTGAGGCGGTAAGTAAGATATTTAAAGAGTTGCTTGAGCAGGATGATATACAGCTGGAGGTGTAATTTACTCAGCAGGATATAAAAACATAATAAGGAGGATGAAATGGCAGATGAAGCAAAAGTGAACGAAACTTCTGCAGGACATTTACAGGAAAGAAAACCATTTTCGGGATCAAGAGGACGTGACCACAGGAAAAACCCGCATTCATCAGGGAGTGCAAGAACAGGCGGGTATAACAGAAATCGTGATAACAGTAGCGCAGGAGGCTACGGAAGTTCAAAGCAGGGAAGAAAACCGGAATCTAACGGTTATCAGAAAAATTACGGTAGTTCGGAAAGCAAAGCGGACAACGAAGAAAAACGTCAGAACAATTTCTCTTATGAGAGCCTTGGTGTAGCCAATGAAAATGACGGATCCCAGACTCTTGTGGGAAGAACGTATCACAGACAGAGTGGCGAAAAGGGGCTTCGTATCATACCTCTCGGTGGTCTTGAACAGATCGGTATGAATATAACGGCTATCGAATACGGGGAGAGCATCATCGTTGTGGATTGTGGTCTTGCGTTTCCCGAAGACGATATGCTTGGTATAGATCTTGTTATACCGGATGTGTCTTACTTAAAGGAGAATCTGGACAGAGTAAAAGGCTTTGTGATCACTCATGGTCATGAGGACCATATAGGTGCAGTGCCTTATGTATTAAAGGATGTAAACAGACCTATATATGGTACGAGACTTACCATTGGTCTTATAGAGTCAAAGCTTGCAGAGCACAATATGCTCAGAGATGTAAAGCGTAAAGTGGTAAAGTACGGACAGGTACTTACACTGGGTGACTTTACTGTAGAGTTTATCAGAACCAATCACAGTATTTCTGATGCTGCAGCTCTTGCCATCACATCTCCGGCAGGTACTATAGTGCATACCGGTGACTTTAAGGTGGATTATACTCCTGTTTACGGAGATCCCATAGATCTGCAGAGATTGGGTGAAATTGGTAAAAAGGGAGTTCTTGCAATGATGTGCGACTCCACCAATGCACTCTTCCCCGGGTTTACTATGTCGGAGAAGACTGTAGGTCAGGCATTTGATACTATTTTCAATGACAACAAAAACAGAAGGATCATCGTTGCTACATTTGCATCAAATGTAGACCGTGTGCAGCAGATCATAAATACTGCAGTAAAATATGACCGTAAGGTATGTGTCGAAGGCCGCAGTATGGTAAATATCATAAAGGTTGCGGGAGAGTTGGATTATCTTAAGATTCCGGAAGGAGTACTTATTGAAACCGACGCCATGAAGAGATATACTCCGGAGCAGATTGTACTCATTACCACCGGAAGTCAGGGTGAGTCCATGGCTGCTCTTTCACGTATGGCAGCCAACCTTCACAGAAAGGTTCAGATCCAGGCCGGAGACTGTGTGGTATTTTCATCAAGTCCCATACCGGGCAATGAAAAGTCGGTAGCAAGAGTTATAAATGAACTGGGACGTAAAGGCGCCAAAGTTATTTTCCAGGATACACATGTTTCGGGACACGCCTGTCAGGAAGAGATCAAACTCATGTATTCCCTTGTGAAACCCAAGTTCTGCTATCCTGTTCACGGCGAGTTCAGACATCTTATGGCTCAAAGAGATATATGTTATTCTCTCGGATATGATCAGGATCACGTTATCATGACTAAGTCGGGAGACGTTGTATCAATAGATGAAGAAAAATTTGATATCATAGGCCATGTACAGACAGGAGCTATACTTGTAGATGGTCTCGGAGTCGGAGATGTAGGCAACATTGTGCTTCGTGACAGGCAGAATCTGGCTGAGAACGGTATCATTATTATTGTACTCACCCTTGAGAAGTATACATGTAACCTTATTGCAGGTCCCGATATTGTTACCAGAGGCTTTGTGTATGTTCGTGAGGCTGAAGATCTTCTTGCCGATGCAAGGGGAGTGGTGACGGATACAGTGGAGGATTGTGTAAATAAGCGTGTTACCGACTGGAGCAAGATAAAGACCATGATCAAGGATGACTTAAGTGAGTACCTTTGGAAGAAAATGAAGAGGACTCCGGTTATACTGCCCATTATCATGGAGGCACATTAAAGCTTTATGATTGTTGATGAAAGAATAGGTGCATATCTGGCTCTGCTAAATGCAGACGGACCCCCTTTTTGCGAAGCTGTCAGAAAATATGCTGAGGCTGAGGGGGTTCCTATTGTGCGAAGAGAGGCTGAAAGCCTTCTGAAAACTCTCATATGTATTAAAAAACCCCGCAGAATACTTGAAATAGGTACCGCTGTGGGGTATTCTGCACTTCTTATGAGTGAATGCATGCCTCCCGGGTGTGAGATAACTACTATAGAGTCCTACCACAAAAGAGTGATCTGTGCCCGGGATAATATAAAAAAAGCCGGAAAAGAAGACGTTATAAAGCTTTTGGAAGGAGATGCCCTGGAGATTTTAGAAAAACTTGAAGGTGAGTTTGATTTCATTTTTATGGATGCAGCAAAGGGGCAATATGCGGAGTTCTTCAGGCTTTGTGAGCCTCTTTGTCCTCAAGGGGGTATTGTAGTATGTGATAATGTGCTTCAGGAAGGGACTCTTGTGCATTCGCGGTATTTGATAAATCAAAGAGACCGTACCATACACAGCAGGATGCGGGAGTTTTTGCAAGATATCACCCATAGGGAAGATTTTACTACAACGATCCTTCCCGTCGGAGACGGTATGGCGGTGAGCGTGAAAATGTCACCGTCCTGTAAATGACTTTAAATAAATTTTAAAAACTTCAGATAAGATAGCTTGCTGAAAGTACGCCGGCGGATTCACCGTGAGAGCAGACTGTCATTTGAAGGCGGCTGATTAAGTGGCAGGACATAAGAATAACGGACACACCACTATGGAGAAAATACATGGATAACATAAAGAAACCTGAGATACTTGCACCTGCGGGCAATCTCGAGATATTGAAGACGGCTGTTATATACGGAGCGGATGCGGTTTATATCGGAGGAGAGGCTTTTGGCCTTCGTGCGGCAGCGCACAATTTTGATGCCAAGGAAATGAGAGAAGGGATAGAATTTGCCCGTGAACACGGGGCTAAGGTCTATGTTACTGCCAATATTCTTGCCCATAATGATGATATTTCCGGAGTAAAAGATTATTTTAATGAATTAAAGGACATACGTCCGGATGCGGTGATCATCGCCGATCCGGGCGTTTTTGCGCTTGCAAAGGAAATAATACCGGAGATTCCAAGGCACGTAAGCACCCAGTCTAACAATGTGAATTATGCTACATTTTTGTTTTGGCAACAGATGGGGGCGGAAAGAGTTGTTACCGGAAGGGAATTGTCTCTTCAGGAGATAAAAGATATCCGCAGTAATATACCGGATGATCTTGAGATAGAGACTTTTGTGCATGGCGCTATGTGTATGTCATATTCCGGCAGGTGTCTCCTCAGTAATTACATGACAGGAAGAGATGCCAACAGAGGGGCGTGCACGCATCCCTGCAGATGGACTTATTCTCTTGTAGAAGAGCAGCGTCCGGGTGAGTATATGCCGGTTTATGAAAATGAACGGGGGACTTTTATATTTAATTCTAAAGATCTGTGTATGATAGAGCATATACCGGAGCTTTTGGAATGCGGGATAGACAGTTTCAAGATAGAGGGACGGATGAAGACGGCTCTTTATGTGGCCAGTGTGGTCAGAGCTTATCGTATGGCGGTGGATGATTATATGGAAGATCCCGAAAAGTACAGGGAACGTATCCCTTTTTATATGGATGAGGTTAATTCCTGCTCCCGGAGAAAGTATACTACCGGTTTCTTTTTTGAAAAGGCAGGGGTGGAGTCAATGTATTATGAGGCGGAGAGGACAGCACCTGCTACTTATATGGGCACTGTTTTGGAAGTCACAGATGACGGGAAAGCTGTTATTGAGCAAAAGAATAAGTTTTTTGCAGGTGATACGCTGGAGTTTATTACGCCTAAAGGGGATAACAGGGCCGTGAAGATTCTTTCTATCGAGGATGAGAATGGAAATGAGATGGAAAGTTGTCCGCATCCGAAGCAAAGGCTTTTGCTGGGGACGGATGTGAGGCTTAATGCATATGATATTCTCAGAAAATAAGTAGAGAGGGTTATCCAAAAGGGTTTGTGTATGAGAATATACTATATTTTCTCCACGCTGCCGCTTGACGTCGAAAATATAGTATATTCATAAGTGATTTTTAAGTGCAGTGGTTTTTATAATTACAGTTTGTTTGTGGCATATATACACTTTTTTGGGGTACGCTGCCGCTTGACGCCCAAAGAAAAGTGTATATATGCTGACGGTTTGCCGGTAGTGTAAAGCTTTCCCTTTGAGAAACCGATGCTGCGGAACAGTTGAAGGTGACGGAGGAGATGTTTGTCCGCATTTCACGCATGATCATACTGTTTTTTTGGAAGAGGTGATGTTGTGTCTTCAGATTCTATGGTTATCAAAAATAGAATAGAGAAGTTGAGGGAGAGGATGAGGTCCGAAAAAAAGCCGGCTGATCTGTGCCTTATTACCGGAGATGATTATCATGGCTCAGAGTATGTGGGAGATTTTTTTAAGGTAAGGGAGTTTTTTTCAGGATTTACAGGATCTGCCGGAACTCTGCTCGTTTCTATGGAAGAGGTATGGCTTTTTACCGATGGAAGATATTTTGTTCAGGCGGAGCGCGAGTTGGAAGGCACCGGTATATTTTTGATGCGAAGCGGAACACAGGGAGTCTTGTCCGTTTCGGATTTCATCAGGAAAAAGGCTGCACAGATCAGTGCTGAAAAAGAAGAAGAGGCTGTTTTAGTATGTGATGGAAGGACTATCAGCGCCGGGTTTGGTGAAAAGCTTGCTTCTGATGAAAATGTTGTATTTGACGGGGTTTTTGATCCTGCGGAATGTATATGGACTGACAGACCGAAAGCGGCTGCAACTTTAATCTTTGTGCTGGATGAGGATAAGTATGCCGGAGAGAGGGTGGATTCTAAGCTTTCCCGTATACGTAAAAGCATGCATGAGGCAGGATGTGATTGTCATTTGCTTGCATCTTTGGACGATATAGCGTGGACGTTAAACTTAAGGGCTTCGGATATAGAATGTACACCTGTTTTTACTGCTTTTTTGTGGATAGAGGAAGAAAAAGCGGTTCTATTTACGGATACTTCAAGAATTACCGGAGAAGTTGAAAGATTTCTTTTGGATTACGGTACAGAGGTCAGGAATTATGATGAGTTTTACGGCTTTCTGAAAAATGTGCTAAATGGCACAGGAGAGATAAAAGCTACTGAGGCGTATAGTGACGCAGACTCATTAAAAACAGGTGCGGGACAGAGATGTCTTCTGTATGATAAAAAGAATATCAGTTACAGGGTTTTTGAGATCATTAAAAATGTGCCGGGAATACAGGGGCATACCGGAGACAATCCGGCAAAGCTTTTTAAAGCGGTTAAGAATCCCGTAGAAATAAAAAACCTTTCACAGGTGCATATTGACGACGGACTGTGTGTTTTCCGCCTTATGCGATATGTGAAGGAGGCTGTGAAAAATAATGAGCCTGTAACTGAACTTTCCGTGGCGGATTATATTGACGGATTAAGACGGAAAATACCGGACTTTAAGGAACTTAGTTTTCCTACTATAAGTGCATTTGGTGCAAATGCGGCTATGATGCATTACCAGGCATCGGATGAAAATAATGCGGGGATTGAGCCGGGGAGTATGTTGCTGGTGGATTCCGGAGGGCAGTATTTTAGGGGTACAACGGATGTGACAAGGACATTTGCATTGGGCGAAGTAGGTGACGGGATGAAAAAGGCTTATACTTTGACTCTTAAAGGAGCGATGGCTTTGTCTGATGCGGTTTTTCTTGAAGGGTGCTCCGGCTATTCTTTGGATATTCTTGCAAGACAGCCGTTGTGGAAGGAGCATATAGATTATCGTTGCGGCACGGGGCATGGTGTGGGGTATATGCTGGGTGTACATGAAGGACCTAATGCTTTCCGCTGGAAATATATTCCGGGAGTCAGTGAGATTGCGAATCTGGAGCCGGGTATGGTTACGACGGATGAACCGGGAGTGTATGTGGAAGGAGAGTATGGTATCAGGTTTGAAAATGAGCTGCTTTGTGAAGAAGATGATGTAAATGAGTATGGAAGGTTTTTGAAGTTTCGTATTCTTACAGTGGCTCCGGTGGATCCGGATCTGATCGATAAACGCTGGCTCGATGAGACAGATATTGAGAGGATCAACAGATATAGTACTTTTGTGTATGAGACGCTTGCACCGAGAGTGAAGGAAGAGGAATTGCCGGCACTGAAGGAGTATACAAGACGGATTGTTTAGAGTGCATTTTTTTGACACATTCTGTCCACAGATGTCTCATATTTTTTGTGTATAATTGTGCGGATAAATTAAAGTATTTTAAACGTCAAACAGCATACAGCTCCGGGCACGCTGCCGCTTGACGCCCGTCCCGGTATGTTGTTTGCCGGTTTACTTGTAAGCTGTTTGATGTTTTTGGTTGGTTGTTTTTAAGAGAAAGAGAGAAGAAAAAGTGAGCAAGAGTAAGAAGGAAGAGTTTAACTCTAATGTGCTGGATAATGGTGAAATGCAGGATGGTCAGTATGAGGTGACTAAGAAGAAGCGTAAAGTATGGCCGTGGATTTTGCTGGCGGCGGCAGGTGCTGCAGCAGCAGGGGTAGCTATATGGTTTGCGGTTTTTAATAAGTC